>JANOQU010000298.1:0-6068 GCA_031422355.1 Actinomycetes bacterium | reverse complement strand
GACAAGCAACAGCATCTGACACCGGTCTGGGGCACCGGCTCTGCGGTCGATGGTGACTTCTCGTCATGGCTGGCGGATCGAATTGACGTCGCCCAACGTGACGTTGCCTGGTGGGAACTGTGTCTGTTCGACACCACGCCGGCAGCGGTGATCGGCGCCGATCGGTCGATGATCGCAAGCGGGCGACTCGACAACCTGGTCAGTTGCTGGGCTGCCACGGATGCGCTGATCAACGCGACGGTCGCTGCTGACCACACGTCAGTGATTGCCCTGTTCGACCACGAGGAAGTCGGTTCCGAGAGCGCAGCGGGGGCTGCCGGGCCGCTGCTCGCAACGGTGCTCGAACGAGTATCAACCGCTCGTGGCGCAGATCGCGACGGATTCCATCGGGCGCTGGCCAACTCGACCTGCATCTCGGCCGACAACGCCCATGCGGTGCATCCGAACTATCCGGAACGACACGAGCCCGGGCATCGGCCAATCGTCAACCAAGGCCCGGCCATCAAGGTCAACGCGAATCAGCGATATGCGACGAGCGCTGAAACGGCCGTGATTTTCCAGCAGGCATGCGACCGGGCGGGAGTGCCGTGGCAAGTGTTCGTCTCGCGCAACAACATGCCGTGCGGGTCAACGATCGGGCCGATCACCGCCACCCGCCTCGGGATACCCACCGTCGACGTCGGCGTGCCCCAACTCTCGATGCACAGCGCCCGAGAACTGTGCGGTGTCGAAGATCCAGACCATCTCGCGAAAGCGCTCGCCGCCTACTTCAGCGGCTGAATTCCCCTACTCACAGGATTGATCCAAGAGATCTCTGTGAACCGAGCGAAGTCGCTGTCCGCACTCACGATCTCGAGACCATGTTCGATGCAGAGCGCCGCAAGCATTACGTCGGTGACGAGTCCAGCGCGAACGTCTCGACCGATCAACAACTCACCGAGAATCTGGCGATAGCCAGAACCTGGCTCGGGGATCCATGCCGCAGGCGCGTCGAGCCAATCGTTGACATGTTCCCAAGCTTGCGCTGGTGAAAGGGGTTGCCGGCTTGCACGCGGGTTGGTCGCGATGCGAACGAATGCGCCAATGCACATCCACGGAATCGCGACGCGTCGGGGACCATTCAGGGCGACGGTCAGCCAATCTCGCGCAGGGGCGTGAAACGGACTCTCCTCATCGATGGAATACAGAAGAATGTTTGCATCGACAAGCACTATCGGGCCTCTGGGCCCTCGAGCAGGTCAAGCGCGTCAGCAATGTTGGAGACATCGATCATCAGGCCGAGCGGACTCGTTCGAGGAACGAACGGTTGCCGGACTGGTGTCGCGATCATGCCGCGTCGAATCAATTCGTTGACGGCTTCACTCACCCCCCGACCTTGTTCGGATCGCAATTGCTCGATCGCCTTCGATGTATCAGGGTCGAACTCGACGGTCGTACGCACATCTTCAAAATATCATGTACGTGCACACAAAGACGCACGCACGTGCGCGCAATTGTCGTTACCGTCCGGCGCGCGCCTCGGCGATGTCGAACAATCGTTGCAGCTCCTCGTGTAATTCCGCGGTCAACCGCTTGACCTCGCTGCGGGGGGTGCGGCTGCCCTCTGACGGTCGCGGCAGGATCGGCTTGCCGACCACGATTCGCACCTTGCGGGGATGAATCATCTTCGCGCCCTTGGGCATAACCCGCTCTGATCCGCCGATGCCGACCGGAATGATCGGGACGTTCGCACGCGCTGCGACGTAGGCAGCGCCTTCGAACAGTGGCTGGACGATCGGGCCGGATTTGCGTTCGCCCTCTGGGAACATCACGATCGGCTCACCTTGGCCGAGCAGGAGAAAGCAACGCTTCAAGGCCTCGATGTCGGTGGTCCCACGCGAGACCGGAAAGCCACCACACGAGGAGATCAACCATCCGAATTGGCGATTGTTCCACATCGAATCCTTGGCCATATACCGCATTCGCCGCCTGGTGACTGCCGCAGAAATTGGCGTATCGACGTAGCTGCGGTGCACGGGTGCCAGCACAAAGCCACCGGTCTTGGGGACGTTCTCGCGCCCATCGACACGGATCCGGGTCAAAACTCGAAGCGTGCCGGTCGTGAGCATTTTGAAGAACTGATAGTTCGCCTTGCTGATCGGGCTCTGCTTGGCAAGGTACGCCTCGACTTTGCTCACGTCTCGACCTGGTTCCAATCGAGCAGATCGACGATCACATCGAGCACCTGGTCGATGCCGAGGCCAGTGGTATCGACAACGCACGAGCCGTCCGCGGCGACCAATGGACTGTCGGCGCGACTGGAATCCTTGCCATCGCGGATCGCGATTGCCTGCTCGATCTCTTCTACGTCGCCGCCGGATTCGGCCACGCGCCGCTCGGCTCGAACCCGAGGGGATGCCGTCAAGTACAGCTTGATCGCCGCATCGGGGAACACGACCGACCCAATGTCACGTCCTTCGATGACTCCACCACCGCGTTGGTGGGCCCAGGCGCGCTGCCGGGCCCGAAGTTCTTCTCGGACTTCGCTGTTCGCCGCAACTGCACTGACTGCGGCCGTGACATCGGTCCTGCGGATTTCTGTTGTCGCGTCGACCCCATCGATCATGACCGTTGCGGAATCGACATCCATCGTCACCGTGCGAGCGAGATCGCCAACCCGCGCAACGTCGTCGACCGCGATGCCGCGACGCATCGCTGCCCACGTGACGGCCCGATACATCGCGCCAGTATCCAGATAGTCGAGACCGAGGCGCGCGGCGAGCGCTTTGGCGATGGTGGATTTCCCGGCGCCCGCTGGACCGTCGATGGCTATGACGTTCACCAGTTGGTGCCCTGCGGGCGACCCTCTTCATAACCCGCGGCACTCTGCACGCCGACGACTGCTCGCTCGTGGAACTCGGTGATGGTCGCCGCGCCTGCGTACGTGCAGGCCGATCGGACGCCAGCGACGATCTGATCAATGATGTCTTCGACACCCGGACGGTCTGGGTCGAGATACATCCGCGACGTGCTGATGCCCTCCTCGAACAGTTCCTTGGCGGCTCGCTCCAACGGCGTTTCGAATCGGGTGCGGTTCTTGACCGCCCGGTTCGACGCCATCCCGAAGCTCTCCTTGTACAGCCGACCGTCTGGTGACCGAAGCGTGTCGGCGGCGGATTCGTATGTGCCGGCGAACCACGAGCCCAACATCACGCTCGCGCCGCCTGCCGCGAGCGCCAGAGCGACATCTCGGGGATACCGAACGCCGCCGTCTGCCCAGACATGCTTACCATGGCGACTTGCCTCTGCTGCGCACTCGAGTACAGCCGAGAACTGAGGTCGGCCGACACCAGTCATCATTCGAGTCGTGCACATCGCACCGGGACCAACACCGACTTTCAAGATGTCGGCGCCCGCCTCGATCAATGCCTTGGTGCCTTCGATCGTGACGACGTTGCCGGCAACGATTGGCGTCTGAGGGGCAACGGTTCGAACCTCTTCGATCGCTCGCAAGGTGCGGGTCTGATGCCCATGAGCAGTGTCGATCACGAGAACATCCGCGCCCATCTCGACCAACGCCTTGGCTCGCGTCGCAGGATCGCCATTGATGCCGACTGCGACAGCGATCATCAACCGACCTCGGTCATCGAGCGCAGGATCGTAGATGGTGCTGCGCAGTGCTCCCTTGCGGGTGACGCATCCGAGCAAGCGGCCGTCGTCGTCGACAACTGGTGCGACCGTGAGTCGTTGGCCCGACAACCGGTCGAAGATCTGGTCCGCCGTCACACCGGGCTCCATCGTGATCAGCTCGCGGCTCATCACATTCTGGAGTTGAGTGAAGCGGTCGAAGCCTGCGGCGTCGTGTTCGGTGAAGATTCCGACCGGACATGTGTTGTCGTCGACAATCACGATCGCACCATGGGACCGCTTATGGATCAGCCCGAGAGCGTCGCCGACGGTGTGTTGCGGGGTGAGCGTGATTGGTGTCTCGTAGACCGGATGGCGAGTCTTGACGAAGTTGATCACCGTCTCGATCACGTCGAGGGGAATGTCCTGCGGCAGGACGGTCAGTCCACCGCGGCGGGCAACGGTTTCGGCCATCCGGCGGCCCGCAACTGCGGTCATATTTGCGACAACGACCGGGATCGTCGTGCCAAGGCCGTCGGGGGTCGAGAGGTCGACGTCGAAGCGGCTCGGCACCGACGACAGGCTCGGGACCATGAAGACGTCACTGTACGTCAAGTCGTACGGGGGCGTGTCGTTCAGGAACTTCATGCTTGAAAACCTCGAGGGATCAACGGCCCGAGCAGGTCAGCCTGGTCGGGGGAAGAGCGCCCATAGGCTAGGGCCTCAGGCGACCGGACTGGCGCATCAACGAGGTGACTATCCTCGCGGCCATGACATCTGCCGCTTCGACACCCGCTGCCTCATCGTCGGCCTCGGCAATACCAGTCGTCCTCGTTCACGGGTGGGGTGGGTCGTTTCGCAACACGTGGCAGAAGAGCGGTTTCACGGCGCTCCTCGAAGACGCCGACCGACCCGTGATCGGAGTCGACCTGCTCGGCCACGGCGAGGCTCCCAAACCACACGATCCGCTCGCCTACGCCGATCTGACCGAACGGATTATCGACGCGATGCCAGATGAGCCGGTCGACGCAGTTGGCTTCTCGCTCGGGGCGCTCACACTTCTCCGGCTGGCATGCCGCCAGCCGCATCGATTCAACCGACTGGTACTCGCAGGAATCGGCGAGAACGTCTTCAGCGACGACACGTCGGGATCAGACCAGATCGTTGCAGCACTAGAGGGCCGCGGCGATCCGGACAACAATGTGTCGCGCCTGTTCGTCCAGTATGCAGATCAACCGGGCAATGACCGCGAAGCTCTTGCTGCAGTCTTTCGTCGACCCTCGCGAGGACCGTTCACCGAGGCAGAACTGGCCAACGTGACATGCCCGACACTCGTTGCAATCGGCGATCTCGACTTCGCCGGCCCCGGCGACCGTCTGGCGGCCGCACTGCCGAATTCCACCCTGACAACGCTGCGCAGGGTCGACCATTTCGCAACGCCGGAATCGTTCGGGTTCATCGACGCGGCGCTTGAATTCCTCGATGCCGTTCCCGGATGATCACGATCCGGTCGGGCACGCACTCTCGGTACTCCGGGCGGGCGGCTTGGTCGGGATGCCGACCGAGACCGTCTATGGGCTCGCAGCCGACGCTGCCAATGACCTCGCGGTGCACAAGATTTTTCGTGCAAAGGGCCGACCCGCAGATCACCCGTTGATCGTGCACATTGGCAGTGCCGAACAGATGTCGGTCTGGGCCAACAACATTTCCCCCGCGGCCGTACGCCTTGCCGACACCTGCTGGCCCGGCCCGCTCACACTGCTCGTACCAAAGGCTGAGAAAGTGTCACCGGTTGTCACCGGCGGCCGCGACACGGTGGGTTTGCGGGTGCCGGCTCACCCAATTGCGCTCGACCTACTGCGGCGGTTCGGCGGCGGCCTTGCAGCCCCCTCGGCAAACAAGTTCGGGCATGTCTCGCCAACGACCGCTGGCCACGTCCTGGCAGATCTTGGTGCCGCCGTCGACTTCGTTCTGGACGGGGGGCCATGCCCGATCGGAGTCGAATCGACCATTGTCGACTGCACCGTCTCACCCGCGCAGATACTCCGCCCCGGCGGCATTCCCAACGAAGCAATCGCAGAGTTGCTCGAAGGCCTGGGCGGCATCGACCGCCGTATCGACGACCTCGGACCAAGCAGAGCGAGCGGAATGCTGTCGTCGCACTACGCACCACGATGTCGCGTCGAAATCGTCGAGACAGCAGCAAATGCCGACCAACGAGCGGAGTTTCTGCGGGCTCTCGGACAGCATGTCGACGTGATCGATCCGTCCGGCGACCTCACGCTTGCGGCCCAGCAGTTGTACGCCTGGCTGCGCAACGCGGATGAACGCGAGATCGACACGGTGGTCGCGGTGCTGCCCCCGCCGCAAGGCCTTGGCCACGCGATCCGAGACCGCCTCCGAAAGGCTGCCGGCAAAGGCTGAAATCCGCACTGCCGATGCCGTGGTGATTGCAACACCGG
>JANOQU010000297.1:0-7261 GCA_031422355.1 Actinomycetes bacterium | reverse complement strand
CCACGTTCTCTGATCCGACGGCCGTCACCAACCCCCTGTTTCCGATCGCCGAGCTGGGTCAGGTCATCCAGCTCGGTGAGGAGGCCGGCGCCGCCCTGCGCTTCGAGGTGACCCTGCTGGCCGACACGAAGATGATCGAGTGGAACGGCCGACAGATTGAGACGATCGTGTCGCAGTTCGTTGCATACGAGGACGGACGGGTGCTCGAAGTCGCCGTCGACTTCTTCGCCCAAGCCGACGACGGATCCGTCTGGTACTTCGGCGAGGACGTCGCCAACTACGTCGATGGCGTGCTCGACAACAACGACGGCACCTGGCTGGCTGGCAGGGACGGACCACCCGGGATGATCATGCCGGCCGACCCCCAGGTCGGCGACGTCTACCGCCCGGAGAACATCCCCGGTTTCGTTTTCGAAGAGGTCACGGTGAAGGGCGTGAACGTGACGGTCGAGGGACCGACCGGTCTCGTCGAGGGAGCAATCACCGTCCAGGAGCAGTTGATGGACGGTTTGCTGGAGGACAAGACGTTCGCCCCGGGGTACGGGGAGTTCTTCTTCGCCGTCGAGGCCGAGAAGGAAGTCGTCGACATGGCCTTGGCTGTGCCGACCGACGCGGTGACAGGCGCCGTGCCTGCCGAGTTGACGGCCCTTGCGTCTGGCGTCGACGACATCTCGGTAGCGGTCGCAGCGGGCGATTGGGAGGTCATCTCGGCAACCCTCGGAACCATGACGACGGCGTGGGAGACGTATCGGTCCGGCGACGTACCCCCACTCATCGCGGCCCAAATGAGCGACGCCCTCGACGCCCTCGATGCGGCCGCCGACGGCCGAAATACGTCGGCGACCACCGAGGCCGCCATCGACGTCGGCCATGCCAGCCTCGACCTCCAACTCCAATTCCGGCCCCCGGCCGACGTCGACCAGGACCGCCTAGAACTGTGGGCCTGGCAACACGAGGTCGACGAGGCAGCCGGTGACGCCGCCCTGACAGCCGGCGACCAGGTAGTCATCCAGACCATTCGGCAACGACTGGGTGGGGCATAGCAGCAGCTCGCTCCCCGAAGCCGTAGGTAAAAGGCGCCGTCGACGTGGTTGGCGCCGGGTTCGGCAACAGGTGACGAGCAGTTCCATGACGGCAGGGCGGAGATCCACAACATCGAATTGGCGTGAACGCGGCATGTCATGTGGTCAGCTGCCGTTCAGGTTCGGTGCGCGAAGCTTGCGCGCTGAACGCTGCTTGCGGAGGGCTGGCTATGAAGATCCTGCTCGTCGAGGACGACATCAAGATTGCCACGGTGGTGAAACGCGGCCTCGATGCCGAGGGCTTCACCGTTGATGTTGCCTTTGACGGATTGGATGGTCTGTGGCTCGCGACTGAGGGCAGCTACGACCTGATCCTGCTCGACATCATGTTGCCTGGCCGCAACGGCTTCCTGGTCTGCGCCGATCTGCGTGCCCGAAAGGTGTGGACCCCGATCATCATGCTCACCGCCAAAGATGGCGATCTCGACGAGGCCGAAGCGCTCGACGCCGGCGCCGATGACTACCTCACCAAACCCTTCTCGTTTCCTGTGCTGGTCGCCAGGGTCAGGTCGATGCTGCGCCGCGTTGGGGGCCGTACCGAACCGGTTCCCGCGAGCGCTGGCGACCTGCGGATTGACCCGGTTGGCCGGCGAGTGTGGCGGGCCGAGACCGAAGTGATGCTGACAGCCCGACAGTTCGACGTTCTCGAGTTTCTCATCCGCCGTGCCGGTCAGGTCGTCACCAAGCAGGAGATCCTCAGCGGTGTCTGGCAATACGACTTCGCCGGCGATCTCAACATCGTCGAGGTGTACATCCGGCGCCTTCGCGCAGCGATCGACGATCCCTTCGGCCGGCGGTCGATCGAAACGATCCGCGGTGCCGGTTACCGGCTCGCAGCGGACGGGGGTTGATTGCTGATGCGTCGCACGATTCGATTTCGGATCGCCGTCCTGGCGGTGGCGATCTCATCAGGCCTGCTGATCGGCGTCTCCTTGCTGATGGCGACGGGGCTGCGGTGGCAACTCACCGACAATCTTGACGAGGGTCTCAACCAACGCGCCGACACGATTGCGGCGGTCGTTAGCGAGAGCCTCCCTGCGCAGCTCTCCGCTGATGAGGATCTGTTGATCCAGGTCGTCGACTCGAACGGAGCGGTGCTCAGCGCGTCGTCGAGCCTTGCCGGGTCTGCGCCGATCACGGCGTTGCGTCCAGGCATGCGCGACGTCTCGAACGTGCCGGGCCGTACCGAAGAGTTCCGAGTTCTCGTTCGCGAAATTGATTTGACCTCGGAACGGGTGACGTTGATCGTCGGTGTGAACAATGACGACGTTTCCGGCCCGGTCGCAATCCTGTCGAGGCTCCTCGCCGTTGCCGTGCCAGTCGTGGTCCTCGTCCTTGGCGCGCTCACATGGTGGCTCACCGGGCGAACGCTGCTACCAGTCGAGAAGATGCGCAGGGAGCTTGCAGAGATCACCGGCAGGAACCTCGGGCGCCGAGTCGCCGAACCGGCCACCGGCGACGAGATCGACCGCCTCGCCCACACCATGAACGAAACCCTCGATCGACTGGAGGGTGCCATTCGTCGACAACAACGCTTCGTCGCCGATGCATCCCATGAACTCCGCAGCCCTCTCACCCGAATACGAACCGAACTCGAAGTCGACCTCGCATCCGGTGAGCCCATCGACCCAGAGAGGACCGAACAGAGCGTCCTTGACGAGACCATCGCCCTGCAACGACTTGTTGAAGATCTGTTGCATCTCGCTCGTGGCGACGACGGCATTGTTGACGCCGACTTTCGACCCGTCGACCTCGATGACATCGTGCTCCGCGAAGCACGTCGTCTACGCGAACGCGGGCGAGTTGTCGTCGACCTGCAGGGGGTCACTGCGGCCCAAACCAATGGGGACTCACACCAACTCGCACGAGCGATCCGCAACCTGTTCGACAATGCAGAACGACACGCCGCGTCGATAGTCAGCGTCGGCCTCGCTGAGAACGGCGGTCATGTACTGCTCACGATCAGCGACGATGGTGCCGGAATCTCACCCGAAGATCGTGACGTCATCTTCGAACGCTTCACCCGCCTCGACGACGCAAGAACACGCGACACGGGGGGCGCCGGCCTTGGGCTCGCAATCGTGCGCGACATCGTTCATCGTCACCACGGCAGCGTCGAGCTAGATCGTTGCGCTGAAACCTGCTTCAGGGTGGAACTACCACTCGTGCCTTGAGGGCCACCCGCAGCGTTTCAGCGTGGCGTCAGCTTGCATTTCGTACCCTGCTCACAACCCCAAAGGAGCACTGATGAGACGCACCTCACGAATCGCGATCGCCGTGGCCGTAACGGTCGCAGGACTCGCCGCCGCAGGAGTCGCAGCGGTCAGCGCGAGCACAAGCGACGACAACGACACACAGATCACCGGCACTGACCTGCAGAAAGCCAGCGATGCAGCACTCGCCTCCACCGGCCAAGGCCGCGTGACCGGAACCGAAGTCAACGACGAGGAGAGCTACTACGAAGTTGAGGTCACTCTTGACGACGGAACAGAAATCGACGTGCAACTCGACGCAGACTTCACAGTCGTCGGCACGGAAGCTGATGAAGCCGACCACGACGAAACCGGCTGAACTCAGGAGGCGCGACCCGGAAGCTCGAGGCGACCCCGGCACCTGTCAATGGTGGAGAACGACGCCCTCATTCGTCGACCACAGCTAGGAGGTGCCCTTGCGCTGTTCAGAACGCCGAGCGCACTCGAACATCACGATCACTTTGCAGACCTACTTGCACGTGGTGCCGATCCTGCACGACAACACCGCAGTAACCGTCGTCGTACTCTTCACAAACGGTCCCGTCCCAACAGTTCAACGCTGGTCCTGCCCAAGCCTCAGCGCTTGCAAGGCGAACGCGGAGGCTGATGCACTTCCGAGGGGCGCGAACGCCTCGCTGGTTGGGATCCGTTCTCTCAGTCGGCGCGACCGAATTGGTGTCGGGCGTAGCTTCGGAAGCCTTCGCCGCTGAACGCGATGTGTTGGTTTGCTGTATGGAGGTCGCGGAAGCAGCGTTCGAGGGGGTGGCCGGTGTAGACCGCTCCGGCACCGGCGGTCGTGAACGCCAGGTCGACAGCGGTGACGGCTGCGCACATTGCGTTCTGCGAGGCGAGCCCGATTCGTGCCATCTGGTGTGGTGTCAGCGGTGAGCCGGTGAGGGTGGTGCTCCACGCGTCGCCGAGCGCATCGACTGCGAGGGCGCGAGCGCTCTGGAGCGTGGCCTCTGCCCGACCAATTTCGAATTGCACGTGCGGGTCGTCGGCAACCGTGGTTGCGCTCGCGCCTCGTCGCTTGTTCGGTGCCATGTGAGCGAACTCATCGAGTGCGCGTCTGGCGACCCCGAGCGGGAAGCCGGTCATCAACACGCCAAGCAGCGGAAAGAACCCGAACTGTGCCAACGGGCCGTCCGCGATGGCGGCGTCGAGCATCGGTGCAGCGGTGTGCTCGGCTGGAATCGACAGGCCTTGAACCACGAGGTCGTGGCTGCCGGTGGCTCTCAAGCCCATCGAGTGCCACGAGTCGATGATCTCCGCACCGTCGCGGTCGAAGAATGCGAATCGCATATCCGCACGACCGTCCGCGCGAAGTCGGGGTCGGTCGCCGTCCATGACGATCACGCCGACTTGGCACCAGTCGGCGTGCATGCAGCCACTATTGAACGGCCATTGCCCGTCGATCAGGAGATCGTCGCCACGTCTCTGAGCGCGGCCCATCGGTGCGAACATGCTCGTCGAGATGACGTGGGTGGAATTTCCAAGCATCGATGCCGCAACACCTTGATCGAGCCAAGCAAAGAACGCTGTCGAGTTGCCGATCAGAACAGTCCAACCAGCCGATCCGTCGGCGCGCGACAGTTCCTCGATCACATTCATGATCGCAACGGGCTCGAGTTCGAGTCCACCGAGCGAAGCCGGCATCGCCATCCGGAATAGCCCGGCCGCCTTGGCCATTTCCACGAGGTCCGGCGGCATGGTGCGCAGCGACTCCGCTTCGTCGGCCCGCGCCCGACACTCGATGCCGACGCTCGTCGCCCTCTCCAGGATCTCCATCACTGGCATGTCTCCGTCCCTTCTCGAATCTTCGGTGACCTCGACGGAGTCGAGATATTGGGGGCAGTGCAAGTGCCCTGAAATGATATGGTACGACGCATGAACCGCGAAATCAAGCCCGATTCCAATCGCAAGGGTCGCTCGTATGACAGTCCGGTCAGGCGATCCAAGGCACGGGAGACGGAACGGCGGATCATCGATGCGGCTGCGACGCTGTTCGTCGATCACGGTTATGTCGCTACCTCGCTGGCCGCTATTGCGGATCGCGCCGATGTCGATCCGCGAACCGTGTACAAGGTCTTCGGGGGCAAGGTCGGGCTGCTCAGTCGCCTCGTCGACGTCGCCATCGTCGGGGATCAAGATCCAGTCGCGGTCGCTGATCGGTCATGGGCTGCCGACGCGTTCGGAGCCGACAGTGGCGCAGAACGTATTCGGGCGTTCGCTGCTGTCGTGGGTCAGGTCATGGCGTCTGCGGGCTGGGCATTTCGAATTGCCGCGCAGGCTGCCGCAGCGGACGTTGAGGCCGCTGCGCTGTGGGCGACCGGCCAACGTCACCGAACCGACGACGCAACGAAGTTCGTGAACTCTCTTCGCCAGGCTGATCTGCTCCGACCCGACCGGTCACGCCGAGACGCGATCGCCACCGTGTGGCTGGTCTCGTCGCCGGAAACCTACATTCAACTCGTCGACGGTCTCGACTGGACTCTCGGCCGGTACGAACGCTGGGTCGAACGCTCGCTCGTGGACGGGCTCCTTGAGCGCCTTTGACGAGGCGCGCGATCGCTGCGCCAGATCGTTTGCGTTGTAGGTGATCTCGTCAAGGTGGAACTCGAGGTAGGAGAATTCGCCCTCCTGGGCACGCCATCGGGCGGCCGAAATCACCGAAATCAGGCGGTCGTGAATGGGATGGGGGACAGTCGGCCTTGGATGACGTTGCCTGGCTTGTGGACTTGCACGGTGTCGCCGATGTTGCAGTTGATGGAGATGAGTCCGAACCCGATGTTGCGTTCGAGTTTGTAGCTCCAGGTGCCGTTGGTCATGTCGCCAACTTTGGTGTCGTTGACGATGATGTCGTACCACTGGTCGTGGGTCGGTTGGGCCTGTTCGCCGTCGAGTAGGACGCCCAACTGGTGCCGTGTTGGACCCTCGGCTGCGATGCGACGCAACGCCTGGATGCCGATCACGTCATCGGGCACATCCAGATCAACAAACCGGCCGAGGCGAACTTCGAACGGGTTCGTGTGTGTATCGGTGTCTGCACCCCATGACAGCAGGCCGTTCTCGATTCGCTCGCTCGGGTTCGGACAGCCAGGCCCGATGCCCCACGGCCGACCGGCCTCCTTGACGATGTTCCACAGGTCCGTGCCGCGCGATCCATCCATCAGGTAGAGCTCGAAGCCGCCCTGCTTGGACCAACCGGATCGGGCGACCTTGAGCGGAATGCCGTCGATGTCTGCGTCGGCGAAGCCGAAGTATTTGAGGTCGTGTACCCACTCGCCGAAAATGGATGCCACGACGTCAGCCGCCTTGGGCCCTTGTACAGCGAGTGGTGACACGTCGGGTTCTGAGACCTCGACATCGAGGCGGCGTTCGGCCGCGATGCTCGATGCCCAGAGTCCGACGTCGGAATCGGCGATCGAGAACCAGTAGCAGTCGTCGGCCACTTGCAACAGCACCGGGTCGTTGATGATCGTGCCCCGATGGTTACACAACGCGACATATCTGCCCTGCCCGACCACGATCTTGGACAGGTCCCGAGGGCACAGGATTTGGGCGAGACGGGCAGCGTCGGCTCCTCGCAGTTGGACTTGGCGTTCGCAGGCAACGTCCCACATCGACACGCCCTGGGTGAGCCTGCGGTACTCGGATTCGGGATCGCCGAAACCGCCGGGCATCAACATCTGGTTATAGGACGTCATCGACGTTGCGCCGTCAGCCATCACCGCGTCATAGAACGGCGATTTTCGAAGCCGAGTGGTGGGAGAGATCGTGGTCATAGTCGAGAAGTCCTTTCGAAGCGATGTGTGCGTCACGAGTTGGCAGGGCGTGTGCGCGCAGCGGTCTTGTTGGCGAACGCGGCGAGACGTTCGCGGGCGTCTGGTTGAGTGTTGACGACCCCTGCCACGACTGACTCGGTGT
>JANOQU010000296.1:0-8577 GCA_031422355.1 Actinomycetes bacterium | reverse complement strand
GCTCGAGGTCGAGCGTCAGCCACGACCGGTCACTGTCTCGCAGTTCACCCTTGCTGCGACGGATGATCCGTCGGTGCTGATGGCGACAGTGGATTGTTCGTCGGGAACCTACGTCCGAACCCTTGCCGACGACCTCGGCCGACTGCTCGGAGGGGGTGCACACCTGCGCCATCTGCGCCGTACACGAGTCGGGCGGTTCAGCCTGGCCGATGCGCAGAGCATCGAGACCGCAACACTGCTGCCGGTCGAGACGGCCGTCGAGCATCTCAGCGCCGTTCACGTCGACGATGCGTCAGCCGAGCTGATCAGTCACGGCAGCCTGCTGCCTGCGTGGGACGATCTTGGGCCGTGGGCCGTCTACAACAACGGCACACTGCTGGGCGTTTACGAGTCATTCCGGAGCGGTCAGGCCAAACCAGTCGTGGTCTTGGTTGGCGCATGACTGAGCTGAGAATCGAAGGCAAAGTTGTCGTGGTCGGTCTCGGCTACGTCGGCTTGCCGCTCGCGCTTCGTGCGGTGCAGGCAGGCTTCGACGTCGTCGGCTTCGAACTGTCGAACGATCGGATCAACCGACTGGCCGCTGGGCGCAGCTACATCGAAGACATCACCGATGCGGACTTGACCGAAGCAATCGCAACCGGACGATTTCGGGCGACGACGGCGATCTCTGAATGTGCCGGTTTCGACGTCGCCGTGATCGCGGTTCCGACGCCATTGCTCGACAGCCTGCCCGACCTTGCGTCGGTCCGCGCTGCGGCGCTCGCAATCGGTGACGCTGTCACAGTCGGGTCGTGTGTCGTCCTCGAATCCACGACTTATCCAGGCACCACAGAGGAGTTGCTCGTGCCGTTGCTGGAGCAAGCCTCTGGACTGACCGCGGGTCGTGACTTCTTCGTCGGATTCAGTCCGGAGCGGATCGATCCGGGCAACGAAGTCTGGACACTTCAGCGAACCCCAAAGATCGTGTCGGGCATCGACGCAGCGTCCCTGGAGCGGATTGCCGCGTTCTATGAACAACTCGTCGACACAGTCGTTCGGGTCAATGGAACCAAAGAGGCCGAACTCGCCAAGCTGCTCGAGAACACCTTTCGACACGTGAACATCGCACTCGTCAACGAGTTGTCGGTGTATGCGTACGGGTTGGGGATCGACATCTGGGAAGTGATCGAAGCGGCGAGCACGAAACCGTTTGGGTTCATGCCATTTCGGCCCGGCCCCGGAGTCGGCGGCCACTGCCTGCCGATCGACCCGAGCTATCTCTCGTGGCAGGTTCGCCGCCAACTGGGCGTGTCGTTCCGGTTCGTCGAGCTTGCCAATGATGTCAACGAACACATGCCGGACTACGTGGTGCGCCGGATTAGCGCGACGCTGAATCGTCAGCGCCAGTCCGTGAACGGGGCGCGTCTGTTGCTGTTGGGCTTGGCGTACAAGAAGAATTCGGGTGACGCACGTGAGTCGCCTGCGTGTCGGGTCGGCCAACTGTTGTCGGATCTCGGAGCCGAGCTACGAGTCGCAGATCCGCTGGTCGACGTGACCTTTCGCCCGTTCGGGACACGGGTCGAGGTCTCTGCCGATGAAGTGGCGGCGGCCGACCTCGTTGTTGTGCTGGCGGACCACGATGGGTTCGACTGGGATCTCGTCACCAACGGCGCCCGCCAGATCTTCGACGCAAGACATCGATTGAGCGGCCCGAACGTCGAACACATCTGACAGAGTGCCGACGCAGTATCGTCGCTGTTCGTGCAGGTGATCACCGATCTCACTGAGTCCCCGTGGCCCGACCACCGCGCCGTCGTCACCATCGGCGCATACGACGGGGTCCATCGGGGCCACCGAGCGGTCATCGATGAAGTTCGCTCGCTCGCCAGCGAGCACGACTGCAAGTCTGCCGTGATCACCTTCGACCGCCATCCAGCGAGTGTCGTCCGACCCGAATCCGCACCGAACCTGCTGACCGATCTCGACCAGAAACTTGAGCTGCTGGCGGAGACTGGCGTTGATGCGACGGTGCTTGTCCGATTCGACGAGACGCAATCATTCGAGAGCGCAACCGACTTCGTCGAGCGGGTGCTCGTGAATTGCCTCATCACCCGCACGGTTGTCGTTGGCGAGGACTTCCACTTCGGCCGACAGCGGTCAGGCAACGTCGCCCTGCTCCGCCAACTCGGCGCGGTCCACGACTTCGAAGTTGACGGCCGCGACCTCGTCCCGCGTGCTGATGGCGTCGACGAGCCGATCAGCTCAACGGCTATTCGACGCGCCCTCGCAGGCGGTCAGGTCGAGCTTGCCGCAGAGATGCTCGGTCGGCCCTACGAGGCGAGAGGACCCGTTGTCAAAGGCGATCAACGCGGCCGCCTCCTCGGCTTCCCGACGGCCAACGTCGAGGTGCCGAACAAGGTCTGCCTGCCCGCAGATGGCGTCTATGCTGGTAGATACCTGCGGCCCGACGGTGTCAGTCAACCGTGCGCGATCAACTTGGGTCGCCGCCCCACCTTCTACGAACATGCGGATCATTCACTGCTCGAAGCGCACCTGCTGGACTTCTACGGCGACCTCTACGGCGAGAGCGGGCGGGTTCAGTTCACCCACTTCCTGCGCAGCGAGCGAAAGTTCGACGGTATCGAGTCGTTGATCGCGCAGCTCAAGAACGACATCGATCACGCCCGAGACGTGCTCAGCGCCCGAGGGTGACGAGCAGGACAAGCCCGATCAAGACGATTCCACTGGCGGTCAATCGCCGCCGTGAATCGCCCTCGCCGAGATACTTCCAGCCGACGAGCGCTGCCAAGACAACACTGGATTCGCGCAGCGCCGTCACGTACCCGACCGAGGCATACCGGACGGCGATGAGCACGAGCGTGTATGTGATCAACGACGCAATTCCGGCCAGCACGAACTTATGCCAGTCGATTCTCACCGCAGCCCGTAGCTGTCCGAACCGCTTCGTCGTTAGTCCGTAGGCAGACAGCGAGAACATCGTCATCGTCGATGTCGCCAGGCCATAGCTGATCGTGTTCACGAATGCAGCGCCCGGAACGTTTGTGACCCGAGACCCCTTGCTATCGAGCAGGGTGTAGGCGCAAATCGTCAGGGCAACCCCAACGGCGGTCAGAACGGCTGGCCCACGAGCGCGCCCAGCCAGGATTGCAAGGCCGGTCGCGACGACCACGATCGCAATGATCGTCCAAGCCCTTGCGTGATCACCGAGCAAGACGATTCCGCCGATCGCGGCGAGGAACGCCCCACCTCCTCGAGCGATTGGATAAACCTGGGAAAAGTCGCCGTGGCCGTACGCCCGTGCCAGCATCAAGGAGTACGGAAGGTGGACGCATCCAGAGAGAGCCGCCCAGACCCAGCCCGCTGCTGGCATTCCGCCGGTTGCGGCCAACGTCGCTGCAGCGATCAATCCGCCGAATCCGAATTGGGCCCAGAGCGCGATGAACCGATCATGCGGTGTCTGCTTGATCGCGAGGTTCCAGCCGGCGTGCAGAACAGCCGCCGTGATGGCGAGCAAGGTGGCTGTGAGCACGACCGCCGACGCTACGTTGCGGCCGTGAGTGGCGGCGACTTCGCTGGCTTGACCCAGCGTCGGCCGAACAGCAAGATCACCGGCATCGTGAACAACAACGGCAACACGAATGAGATGGGGCGAGACAGCCACCACCATCCCGTGGGTTTGGTCGCTTCGTTCTCGCCACCGGCGATTGCATATGACACGGCGCGACTGAGCGCCATGCCAGTGGTGTGAAAGAGGAAGAGCGGCATCGAGAACCGGTTGATCACTTCGTTGACTCGCGCCCACCGGCGGCGCAGGAGGCGGGCATCCATGGCGGGTCGCATGGTCTCGGCAACCCCCGCTTGGAACAACACCAGAGCCACGATGCAGAGCGTCGGTGGCGCCATGTTGCTGCGTTCGCCGGGTACGCCGACCATCGAGCCGGGGTAGAGGCCGGACCAGACGAGGCCCGATAGGCCGAAGAAACCTGCCCACAGCAGGGACCAGTCCGCCCGCCTGGTTGCCGCAACCAGACGCTCGTAGAAGAACCCGAGCTGGTGGCACAGACCCCATACGAAGACCATGTTGACGAGGCCGAGCCAGTCGTAGCCGTACCGGAATCTGAGAATGTCGACGGCTCCGGCAAGACCGCCGAACCAGACGATCACGATCACGTCGTACCGGCGGTGCAACCAGAGAAAGATCGGCAGCATCGCAACGAGCATCAGGTACACGCCCATGAACCAGAGTGGACTCACCACCAATACCACGGCCTTACCGATCCAGCGGAGGTCAAAGATGATGCCGAGTGCAATGCCGGCTGCGATCCACACTCCCAGCAGAGCGAGAGCCGGAACTGCCAATCGCTTCGACCGGGCCCAGACGAAATGCCAGATGCTCTCACCGCGCTGCTGGGCCTTGGTCCACGACACGAAGTGGCTGTAGCCGCCGACGTAGAAGAACAGCGGCATCACCTGCAGCAGCCACGTTGCGTAGAACAGACCCCTCGTGAATCCGATCGGGTTCGTTGCGTGGGGACCGTCGTCTTTCCAGATGATGATCGTGAAGATCCAGTGCCATGCGACGACGACCAGCAGACTGAAAGCGCGGAGGAAGTCGACGTAGTTGTTCCGTTCGCTGGTTACCGGCGCTGTGCCGTGGGTACTGTCGCTCACCGTGGACGAGCGTACGGGGTTGGATGAACCCAAGCGTGGCAACGCTTCGACCATGATCGCGCTTGTCGTTCTGATTCTTGCCGTTGCCAATGTGATGTCGAATCGAGTCGTGCCGTCGGCTCTGTATGTTCCGTGGAATGCATCGGTGGCGATTGGATTGATTGCGCTCGGTCGTCGCTTCGAGAGCGATCGACGGCTCGGTCTCGCCGAATGGAAGCGAGGCTTTCAGTTCGGGATGGTGCTGGTCGTTGCCACGGTCGCCATTCTCTTGATGGGGTTGGCGATGCCAGCCGTCAACGATCTGTTTCAGGATCGACGGGTCGACAGCGGGGTCGCAACACTCCTGTACCAAACGCTGATTCGGATCCCGTTGGGCACGGTGTTGCTGGAAGAGATCGCGTTCCGTTCGGTGTTACCAGCGCTCGTCGCTGCTCGCTCTGGAGTGGTTCGCGGTTCGGTTGTCGCCTCAATCGTTTTTGGACTGTGGCACGTGCTCCCGGCACTGAACATCAACACGGTGAATCCGGTTGCTGCCGATGTGTTCGGCGACGGTATTGCGGGAAAGGTGGCCGCGGTGACCTTCGCAGTCCTCGGTACATTCCTCGCCGGTCTCTGGTTCTGCCTCATCCGCTACAGGTCGCGCAGCGTGCTGGCCCCGATGCTTGCTCATGTGGCGACGAATTCGATCGGCTTCACGATCGCCTGGTTCGTCACCCGCACCTAGCCAATCGCCGGGCCCGCCGGGCTCGCCGCTGCCATGGCCCCGCCCCCGTGAGACAATCCACGCCCACGTCGGCGGTTTGTTCGTGCGGCCGCGACAAACAACCGACGTGGGCGCGATCTGTCTCACCAGGTGACCCCGGCATTAACCTCGACGGCCGGACTGAAACTGTCCGGCAACCGATTGAGGAGTTTTCCAATGGCACGCCCCGATGGCCGCGAACCGAACGACCTACGCCCGATCAGCTTCGAGCGCGACTACACCGACATGGCGGCCGGAAGCGTCCTGGTCAGCTTCGGGCGGACCCGGGTCTTGTGCACGGCAAGTGTCGACGAGGACGTCCCGCGCTGGATGCGCGGCAAGGGCAAGGGTTGGGTCACGGCCGAGTATTCGATGCTGCCCGGGTCCTCTCCCGAGCGGGTCGACCGCGAGGCCGCAAAGGGCAAGCAGAGCGGTCGGACCGTCGAGATCCAGCGATTGATCGGGCGATCGCTGCGGGCGGCCTGCGACATGAAATTGCTCGGGGAACGCCAGATCGTGGTGGACTGCGACGTGCTGCAGGCCGACGGGGGCACCCGTACCGCCAGCATCTGCGGCGGCTACTTGGCCCTCCACGATGCGATGACTCGACTCGTCCAGAACAACTCGATCAGCGCCCAGCCCTTGCACTCGTTCTGCGCTGCGATCAGCGTGGGCGTCGTCGACGGAACACCGGTGTTGGACTTGCCCTATATCGAGGACAGCCGGGCCGAGGTCGACATGAACGTCGTCATGCTGCGCCGATTGGTCGGCGCCGTGGAGTCCCAGTTCGTGGAGGTTCAGGGAACGGCAGAGGGTGCACCCTTCAGCCGAAGCGAACTGGATCAACTGCTGGCCCTTGCCGAAGGTGGCATCGACGAGATCATCGCGCTCCAGGCAGAGATGATCTCGACACCTCCCGAGTTTCGCAAACTCGGTCGCTGAAGGTCGTCCAGATGACGATCCAGACCTACGTCTGTGCGTCGGCAAATCCTGGCAAGGTGCGAGAGATTGCGGCGCTTCTCGACGGTCTCGTCGAATTGCTGCCGCGGCCGGATGGGGTACCCGACGTCATTGAAGATGCTGACACGCTTGTCGGCAACGCACGGTTGAAAGCGTTGGCGATCTGTGTCGCGACTGGCCTTCCAGCGATCAGCGACGACACCGGCCTCGAGGTCGACGCGCTCGATGGTGCCCCCGGCGTGTTCACCGCACGGTTCGCGGGCGAGGGATGCAGTGATGCCGACAACCGAGCAAAAATGCTGCAGGTCTTGGACGACGTGCCGCCTTTGAGGCGTACGGCCAGGTTCCGCACGGTTGCGATGGTGATTTGGCCAGACGGCGAGGAACTGGCCGTCGAGGGCGTCTGCGAGGGTCACATCGCAGTCCTCGAACGAGGTGATCGGGGCTGGGGTTACGACAAACTTTTCATTCCCGACGACAGCGACGGATCCACCTTTGCCGAGATGTCCGAAACGGCCAAGAACGAGATCTCCCATCGGGGGAGGGCGTTCCGTGCGCTGCTGACTGAACTCACCAACCGCGAAGGTCGGTGGGCCACCGGGAGCGGCAAGCGATCCATTGTCCGACCGATCGCTCCTGAACAGGAGTGAATTGTCGGACGATCCTGGCCACTCGCCGCGATCGAGGGTATGAGTCCCGCCGCAGCCATTGTCGCGAGGTTGTGATCGAAGGCTGAACGGTCGATGCCGAAGGGCTGGCGTCGGCAGATCAGCGACGGTGGTCACCTCCGCATCACCGCATAGGAAATGGACCATCGAACCCTTACCCTTGAGTGACTGTTGGATCGACTCCGACAAACCAAGACTCGTGAGGTACTCCGCGTGAAGTTCAAAAAGGGCGACACCGTCATCTATCCCCAGCACGGCGCATGCCTGGTGCAGGGCACCAAGAAAGTGGTGGCGTTCGGCGAGACGCAGGAGTACCTGATTCTTCGCACGATCATCAACGAGATGACCCTGTCGGTTCCCGTCGCACGCGCAGCCGACGTCGGCGTCCGTCCGCCGGTGTCGCCCGACGAACTCGAAGACTTGGTATCGGTGCTGTCCAAGGCGGACCCTCGCGTCCCGTCGAACTGGAGTCGGCGGTTCAAGAACCACCAGGAGAAGTTGAAGAGCGGCGACGAGTATCAGGTTGCCGAAGTCGTCCGAAACCTGGCCGCCCGTAACCGTGATGCATCGCTGTCGGCTGCCGAACGCACGATGTACGAGCGGGCCCGGATCAACCTGATCAGCGAGATCGCGCCCGCGCTGAAGGTCAGCGCCGAAGAGGCCGAGAAGTACCTCGACGAAGCACTCGCCAAGGGTGTCCTCAAGCCGGCCAAAGAGGTCAAGAAGAAGGCCTGACAGCTTTTTCCGATCTACAGTGCTCGCCATGTCGGAGCGAGCACACATCACGAGGCAAGAACTCGAAGCGATGATTCGCGACGGGTCGATCGACACCGTTGTCATGGCATTTCCCGATCTCCAGGGTCGCTTGGTTGGTAAACGAACGACTGGCCGGTTCTTTCTCGAGAACGTCGCCGACGCGGGCACCGAGAACTGTGACTATCTCATTGCCTGCGACATGGACAACAACCCGGTCCCCGGCTACCGGTTCACGAGCTACGAGAAGGGCTACGGCGACATGCTCGCCTCCGCCGATTGGGACACGATCCGGTTGGTCCCCTGGGTGCCCAAGACGGCGATGATCATGTGTGACCTGTTCGACGTGACCACTGGGGAGTTGATCTCGGTGGCGCCGCGAACGGTGTTGCGTCGCCAGGTAGAGGCCGCCGAGGCCCTGGGCTTCCTTCCGATGGTCGCCAGCGAGATCGAGTTCTACCTGTTCAAGGACACCTACGACGAGGCCCACGACAAGGGTTACCGCGACCTCAAGCCGCATAGCCCGTGGCTGGAGGATTACCACATCCTGCAGACCACCAAGGACGAGTACATCATCGGCCAGATCCGCCGAAACCTGGAACTGGCTGGCGTGCCCGTGGAGTTCAGCAAAGGCGAAGCGGGTCGAGGCCAGCACGAGATGAACCTCGACTACACCACCGCTGTCGAGATGGCCGATCGAAACAGCGTGTACAAGAACGGGGCCAAGGAAATCGCCGCGCTCAGCGGACGAAGCATCAGCTTCATGGCCAAGTACGACTTCAA
>JANOQU010000295.1:0-1507 GCA_031422355.1 Actinomycetes bacterium | reverse complement strand
TCACGGATCTGGGCGAGCGCCTCGGCCACTGTGGCGGTAGGTCCGAAGATGATGATCTCTGGGGTCATTAGTCCGCCTGCCGTGCCCTCTTCGTAGGACAGCAATTGACGCATGACGGCAGCGTCGTCGTCGTCCATTGCCTCGAGGATGCGCGTGCGTTGTTCACCGGGCATTTCGGCGAGCAGGTCGGCGAGGTCGTCGTATTCCATCTCGTCGAGAACGCTCATCAACCGGTCGAGATCCAGACCTTCGATGATTCGCAACTGTTCTGCCTCTGGCAATTCCTCCAGCAGGTCGGCGAGTCGCTCGTCGTCCATTGCCTCGGCCAATTGCCTGCGTTGCGCCATCGGCAACGTGCGAACCACGTTGGCCACGTCGCTCGGGTGCATGTCGCGCATACTCGCGGCCTCGGCGGCCATTGGTGCAACGGTCCCGAACAGGGTGGGCACTTCGTCCCAGTCGACCAGGCGGTAGCTCGGTCGCCGGCGCAGCGCGTTTCGGCGGGCCAGGCGCACCTTGACCAACTCCCAATACGTGGTGCGACCGTCGGTTGTGGAGCGCATTGCGACGTCACTGACGGTTTCGTCACCGATCTTCTTGTCGAGGACGTCGGTGCCGACCAACATCTCGCCGGGCTTGGCCTTGAACGGGTGCAGGTCCACGTCCCAACTGCGCAGTCGGGCACCCTCGCCGTCGATCTGGCTGAATCGGGCTGCGTTGACGAAGATCCGCCGGCGCTGGCTGGTCGCAACGTAGCCAACGACGCGAGGGGCGGTTCCCGAGCGCGACGGGACGATCACGATGTCTTCGATCCGACCGATTGCCGATCCGCCCGCGTCGAGCAGCGGCAACCGCATCACCCGAAACGCGTAGACGAGTTCGGCAGCCACGTGCGCAGGCTACAGCGCCAACCCTCGCTCGCCCGGCCCCCTTGTTATTGCTCCGACGACAACTCGCGAGCGACGGAACCGTAGCGACTGAACCGTTCGGGGGACCGCTCACGTTCTTGGATTGCGTTGTAGAAAACTAGTCGGTTGGCGAGACCTGCATAGCGCTGGCGAAGGGCGGCGGCCAAGCCGTCCCATGTCGATTCTGTCGTGAACACGGCCAGATGTTCGTCGGTGATGACCTTCGCCATGCCGGCCATGTCGCCAGCCTTCTGCTTCTCGCGCAGACGGCTGGTGGTTCCCTCGAAACCGGCGTCGTCGAAGATGAAGGCGTAGTTCGGGGTGCTCCCGTAGAACGCGATCATGTTGCGCATGTGCTCGCGACTTTCGGCGCGTTCCGCTTCCGTATCGCCGACGATGCACATCACCGGGATGATCAAGTCGATCTCGGACGGGTCTCGACCCGCGCTGGCCGCACCGGCCGCGATCTGAGGCACCGCCGTTCTCCGTAGGTAGCCGGGCTCACCGAGAGGATGGATGTGGACCCCATCGGCGACCTCTCCGGCCATCTTCAACATCCACGGATTGACAGCCGCGACATCGACGGCTGGGGCGGCAAA
>JANOQU010000294.1:0-2991 GCA_031422355.1 Actinomycetes bacterium | reverse complement strand
CGACCAACCGGGCTGTGCGGCGAGTCGTTCGCAGCTGTCCAAGCGCTCGCCGGCATAGCCGACGAAGTCGGTGTCGAGGGTGCTGATTGCTTGTTGGACCACCGCCCACATGCCTTCGCGAAACTCACTCATCACCTTCATCAGTTGCAACCGCGCCCAGGCCGACGAGGTGATGTCACCGAAGTAGCTCGACAGCAAACGCTCGTCGGATGCTTTGGACAACGACGAGTTGACGCTGAGGTTGGCGAGGTCGAAAAAGACGTCGTTCATCCCGGCATATTCGTAGTCGAGCAGCCAGACACGGTCGGCGGAGAACAGCACGTTGGCCGGCAGCAGGTCGTTGTGGCAGGGCAATTGATCCATTGGCGCTGCCGCGAATGCAGTTTCGATGTGGCGACTCTGCTGATGGAGTCGTTCGTAAGCGGCTGGTGGCATCGCACCATGGCTGCTTGCGTCGCGGGCGTGCCACTCCACGACGCGATGGATCGGGAACTGTCCCGCAAGCGGCCCGCTGTCGTGGAATTGCTTGAGCAGGATCACGATGTCGTCCAGTTTCTCGACGAACTCAGCATCGTCGAGGTGATAGCCAGGGACGAGTTGGGTGATCTGGGTACCGACGCCGGGAAGCTCGCCAAGTACCGGCGGGCCGATCCCAAGTTCGGCCGCTCGGCGCGATGCCTCGGCCTCGTGGCGACGGTCGATCCCGAGCAGGTTGGTGCGCTCGCCGGGGATTCGCACGACGTATTCGTCGCCTTCGAATCGAATCACGTAGTTGCGGTTGGTGATGCCACCGCTCAGGGGTCGTATGTCCAGATTGCCCCGCGACCAGGCGGGAACCCTCCGAACGACGGCCTCGATATCCGCGTCCATCCAAAAAGGCTTAACACACGCGACTACCTTGACAGCGTGAAGCTGGTCTTGGTGCGCCATGGCGCGACGGAGTGGAGTGTGAGTGGACAGCACACGGGCAGCACCGATATCCCGTTGACGGACTTCGGCAGGACCCAGGCTGAGCAGTCCAGAATGCGGGTTCAGAGCAACATCGAACCCGCAACGCGAATCTGCTATTGGTCCAGTCCGTTGCAGCGAGCGCGAGTCACGGCCGAGATCGTTGTCGGCGAACGCGGCGTGATTGGGATCGATGAACGGCTCCGCGAGTTCGACTACGGCGACTACGAAGGAATGACCACTCCCGAGATTCGGGTGGTCGCACCGACGTGGACCGTGTTCGACGGATGTCCTGGCGGCGAATCGCTTGCAGACGTCGAAGCTCGTGTCGATTCGTTCCTTGCCGATGCTCGCAACAACACGTCGGCATCGACGACCGTCGTCTTTGCCCACGGCCATCTGCTGCGGATACTCGGTGCGCGAGCTATCGGCCAGCCCGGCGGCCTTGCGCTCCATCTGGGTCTCGACACGGCGTCGGTCAGCGTGATCGCCGACCTCCGCGATGGTCCGGCAATCACCCTCTGGAACGACATCCGCTTCTGATGGCTGAGGACGCGGTCACGCCTGACGGGTGGCGCTTGAACGAGGCTGCATTCTCGTGGCGGTTCTCGCGATCGTCGGGTGCTGGTGGTCAACACGTCAACACAACCGACTCCCGTGTCGAACTGATCGTCGAAGTTGGCGCGCTCGGTCTGCCGGTTCATATCGCCGAACGGGTGGTCGCCAAGCTCGGCGATCAGGTCACGGTCGTCTCGTCGACCCATCGGTCCCAACTCCGCAACCGCGCCGACGCAACAGAGAAGTTTGTTCTGATGATCGATGCCGCCGCCCGGGTTCAACGGGCGAGACGAGCGACGCGACCCGGCAAGGGCGCGGTCGAGCGCCGGATCACGGCCAAGAAGCACAATGCGGCCCGCAAGGCCGATCGCAACTGGCGTTCCAACGACTGAACGTGTTGGGTTTGTGGGGTGAAACGTCGGCCGTAGTAGCTTCTACAGGCGATGTCCGACTTTCTCCGGGATTACCTCACCGTCATCTTCTTCGGCGCGGCTGCCCTCCTGCTCGCTGGGTTGCTGCTCGGCATCTCGGCGGCAATCCGCCCGAACAAGCCCAACTACGAGAAGCTGTTGCCGTACGAGAGTGGTGTCGATCCGGTCGGTCACGGCTGGTCGCAGAGCCAAATTCGGTACTACGTGTTCGCCCTGCTGTTCGTCGTGTTCGACGTCGAAGCTGTGTTCATCTTTCCGTGGGCGACGCAGCTCGAGCGGTACGGTGTTTTCGGCCTGGTCGAAATGGGGATCTTCATCTTCGTCCTGCTCCTGGGCTTGGTCTATGCATGGAAGAAGGGTGTTCTGCGATGGGTCTAGTCGACCGCGGGAGGCTTCCCAAGCCACTTACCCAGTTGTTCAACATGGGTCGTTCGTACAGCCTGTGGGTGTATCAGTGGGGCCTGGCGTGCTGCGCGATCGAGATGGGTGCTGCGTTTGCGTCGCCCCGTTACGACGTCATGCGCCTCGGTGTCATTCCGTTGCCGGCCAGCCCTCGTCAGGCCGACCTGGTGGTGATCTCTGGCACCGTCACCGACAAGATGGCCCCGGCGATCAAGCGCCTGTACGAGCAGATGCCGGAACCGAAGTACGTGATCAGTATGGGTTCCTGTGCCAACTGCGGTGGTCCCTACTGGGACAGTTACTCCGTCACCAAGGGTGTCGACCAGATCATCCCTGTCGACATCTACGTTCCCGGATGCCCGCCCCGACCAGAAGCTCTCCTCGAGGGTGTCGTCTTACTCCAGCAGCGGATCAAGAACGAGGACATGGGCGCTCGCTGGCGTGGCGAGGGCCACGTCAACATGGCCACCGCGGCTGCTGCTGCCGCCAAGCTGCGCGACCCGATCGTCGTCGGAGGTGGCCCAATTGAGTGACGTCGTACCCAACGACAGCGAGACCCTCGCGTTGCCCGGCGACGCACTGCGCGAAGGCGTCATCACGGCCTTGCGCGACGCGCTCGGCGCCGGCCTGATCGACACGCTGCTCAAGCCCA
>JANOQU010000293.1:0-2526 GCA_031422355.1 Actinomycetes bacterium | reverse complement strand
GAGATCGTCGGCACCGACGAACTCAGCGCCTGCGTCACGGGCAGCCTGGGCGGCTTCGCCGGCTGCGAACACTGCGACACGAACGTGGCGACCGGTTCCGCTCGGCAGCGCCACGGTGCCACGGACCATCTGATCGGCCTTGCGCGGATCGACACCGAGACGCACTGCGAACTCGACGGTCTCGTCGAACTTGGCCGAGGCAATGGCCTTGACCATCGCCAGCGCTTCAGCGGGTGTGAACAATTGATCGCGATCGAATTTCTTCGACGCGTCGATGTACTTCTTACCTGACATTGTCTGTCTCCCTCAGGGTGAACACCGCCGGGCGAGGTTGTCCCGGACGAGTGGTTGTGTTGTGGTTGTTGAAACTGTGCTCATTCCGGCGCGAACGCCGAGATCAGCTGACTTTGAGACCCATGCTTCGAGCCGTGCCACGAACCTGCTCTTTGGCGGCTTCGAGGTCATAGGCATTGAGGTCGGGCATCTTGATCTTGGCGACTTCTTCGATATCGCTCTCTGTGACCGATCCCACCGTGGTCTTGCCCGGCGTGGTGGAACCCTTGGCCAGGCCGGCCTTTTGCCGAAGCAGGACCGGAGTCGGTGGGGTCTTGAGGATGAACGTGAACGTCCGGTCCTCGAAGACGGTGATCTCGACCGGGATGATCGTGCCGACCTGGGACTCCGTGGCTGCGTTGTACTGCTTGACGAAGTCCATGATGCCCACGCCGTGCGGTCCGAGAGCGGTACCAACGGGCGGGGCCGGGGTGGCCTTGCCTGCCGGGATCTGGATCTTGATGATCGCTGCGACCTTTTTCTTTGCCATTGCACTACTTCTTTCAGGTGACTGGGGGAATCTGGCGGGGCCAGGCGAACGGAGATGGTGGTCAGCGCTGACGGATCAGAGCTTGGCGACCTGGCTGAAGTCCATCTCGACCGACGTCTCGCGGCCGAAGATGTTGACGAGAACCTTGAGCTTCATGTGGTCGGCATTGATTTCGGCGATCTGACCGTTGAAGTCGGCGAACGGGCCTTCCTTGACACGAACGCTCTCGCCGACCTCATAGTCGAGCTTGGGCTTCTTGCGGTTGGAAACCTCTTGACCGTCACCCTTGGCCGACAGGAAGGTCATCACTTCACGCCGCGACAGCGGCGTGGGCTTTTGACCCTGGCGACTCTGGCCGACGAACCCGGTGACACCAGGGGTGTTGCGAACGCAATACCAGGACTCGTCATCCATGATGCAACGAACCAACAGGTAGCCCGGGAAGACCTTCTTTTGAACTGTTTGCTTGCGGCCGTTCTTGAACTCGACGACCTCTTCCATGGGGATGACGATCTCGAAGATCTTCTCCTCCATGTTCATGCTCTGGATCCGAGCGTGGAGGTTGGCCGTGACCTTCTTCTCGTAGCCGGACTGGGAGTGGACCACGTACCAGGATCCCGGCTTGGTCCATGGATCATCGACCGGTTCTTCGACCTCGGTCGCGGATTCAGCCTCAGCGCCATCGGTCAGGTCGAACGACGCATCGACGATGTCGCTCGTGTCGACAGCGTCCGTCTCTTCGACGGCATCCGTCTCTTCGACGGCATCCACCTCTTCGACGGCATCGGTCGGCAGGGCGGCATCGCTGATGGTCATCTCTTCAATCTCGTCTGTGTTCATCTCATTCTCTTCCGAAAGCATGTCGTCAGTCATCAGTTGCTCTCGTACAGCCAGCCGGACAGAAGCCCGAACAGGGAATCGAGTCCGCCGATGTATGCCGTGTACAACACGACGGTCACGAGCACGATGATCGCCATTCGCTTGACTTCTGGCCACTTCGGCCAAGCGACCTTGCGCATCTCGTCACGGACTTCGCTGACGTACTGCACCGGTCCAACTCGATCCTCGCGGGTCTTGACCGGGGCCTGACGCTGGACGCGCGCAGGCTGGCCCTTGTCGTCGAGGGCACCCTGTTTGCGAAGCATCCGCTTCTGTTCCCGGTTGAGATCGTCCATTGACATTCGAGTTGGTCCTGTTGGGGATTGTGGGCAGGGCAGGAGGGATTCGAACCCCCGACCGACGGTTTTGGAGACCGTTGCTCTACCAGCTGAGCTACTGCCCTCTGATGCAGCGGGCGGGTAAGGCTACCAATCCGCTGCGAAGGGTTGTCCGCGCAATTGCGCGATCCTTGGCTTGTCCGCGTCAGCGGGTCTCTTTGTGAGACGTGTGCTTGCGGTCATGGGCGCAGTACTTCTTCATCTCCATGCGTTCGCGATCGTTGATCTTGGACTTCATCGTGATGTAGTTGCGCCGCTTGCATTCGGTGCACTCGAGGGTGATCTTGACCCTCTTGTCGTTCTTCGGCATGACGCCTCTCTCTGGTTCGTTTGTACTTGGTTGTTACTTGAGGATCTTGGTGACGCGGCCAGCACCAACAGTACGACCACCCTCACGAATCGCGAAACGCAAACCCTCATCCATCGCAATCGGCTTCCCCAACTCCACCGTCATCTGCACGTTGTCACCAGGCATCACCATCTCCG
>JANOQU010000292.1:0-2025 GCA_031422355.1 Actinomycetes bacterium | reverse complement strand
TTCGAGCAGCGCGACCTGGTCGTCGGCCAACCGCTCGACGATCCGCGCTTCCCTCTCGTCGACGTGAGTTGACCGTCGACGTGAGTTGACCGTCGACGCAAAGGGCTCATGGAACGTTCCACGCCCTCGGTGGTGATTCGTGTCACCCCTTGGCACACAGCGGCACCGAGGGCGCCGTTCGTGCCAGCTCAAGCGCGGCGTCAGCCAGCTTCGGGTGGGCGATCAGCGAGGATGACCACGAACGTCATCTCCTTGCCGTCGCGTTCGATCACCACAGTCACTTCGTCGCCGGGTTTGTTGTCGCGAATCGCGCCGATCACTCCCCCGCTGCCGTAGATCTCCTGGCCGTCGATTTCGATCACGATGTCGCCGACCCGCAACCCTTCACCCTCGGCCGGCGAATCGGGCACAATTTCCGCGACCGGGGCTCCCCGGCCGCCATCGGTCCGGTCCTCGAGCAATACACCGAGGAAGCCGCTCTCGAAATCTTCGCCGGCGGCCTGGGCCCGCAGGATCTCCAGTTCGGGCAACACCTGGCTGACCGAGATCGCAAATCCGATGTTGCTCGCCGCGGTCTCTGAATCTCCGCGAGCGACGGCCGTATTGATCCCAACGACCTGACCGAGGGCATTGACCAGAGGGCCTCCGGAGTTGCCTGACGAGATCGCGGCATCAGTCTGGATCAGTCCGTCGAGGGCACCGGTGTCGGTGAGGATCGTCCGGTCGAGCGCACTGACGATTCCAAGCGTCACGCTTGCCTCGCCGTCGAGATCCAATGCAAACCCAATCGCAACCACCTCGTCTCCGACACGGGTCGATGCGGGATCGGCGAGGGTGGCAGGGGTCAAGCCGGTGACATCGACCTGCAGAAGCGCTAGATCGTTGCCAGGGTCTGTGGCCAGGACCTTCGCGTCACGCGGGTCCAGTTCGCCGAACAGCCGGACGCGGACCTCAGTCGAGTCGGCAACCACGTGGGCGTTGGTCAGGATCTGTCCATCAGAGGTGAGCACGACTCCGGTGCCGACACCTTCGCCGATGGCTGCCCCGGAGCCGATGTCGGACGAGACTGCGACCACACTCGGCGCAAGTGCGGCGTTGACGGCTGCGACATCGAGCCGTTGGTCCAGTGGCTCGTCCCGAGGAGCGGCGACGATGACGGGTTGAGTCGAAACCCGTACGGCGGACGGCGTTGTGTCGTCCTTCAGGACTCGAGCCCCGACGTACACGCCGAACAGACCCGCCAACCAGGCCGTTGCGACGATTGCGAGCACCCACAGCAGTCGCTTGCGGCTCGGACCCGACGACCTGCGAAAAGACTTCTTGCCGCCCGGCGAACCGGTCGCGGACGCTTGCATGAACGGCGGCGGCATTGGGACGAACGGGTCACCGTACGTCGGCGGCGGCAGGCTCGAAGACATGAGCTATGTCTAGCGGGCAGTGCGCCGATGTACTCGTCAGCGCCCGTTGAAAGCAATGAGGTCATCCGAAAACGCAGAAGAGGATGGTCCGCTGGGACCATCCTCTCGCTCATTTCAAACCGCGTCGTGCTGTTGTGTTCAGCTGCCCTGGATCTTGATCTCGATGTCGACACCAGCAGGCAACTCGATGCGCTGCAGACTGTCGATCGTCTTCGGGTTCGGATCGATGATGTCGATCAGACGCTTGTGAACACGCATCTCGAAGTGCTCACGTGAGTCCTTGTCGATGTGCGGTCCACGGATGACCGTGTAGCGGTGCTTGTCGGTCGGCAACGGAATCGGGCCACGGATGGTGGCCGAGGTCCGGGTGACGGTCTCGACGATTTTCTTGGTCGACTGATCGATGATCTCGTGGTCGAACGCTTTGATGCGGATGCGGATGCTCTGTGCCATGGTCGTTCAGATCACTTGAGGATCTTGGTGACGCGGCCAGCACCAACAGTACGACCACCCTCACGAATCGCGAAACGCAAACCCTCATCCATCGCAATCGGCTTCCCCAACTCCACCGTCATCTGCACGTTGTCACCAGGCATCACCATCTCCG
>JANOQU010000291.1:0-7705 GCA_031422355.1 Actinomycetes bacterium | reverse complement strand
GCTGGCGACTCAGGCTGCTGCCGCGGACCTCGGGGCCGAGATCGGCGGGCGTCTCACGACCGGTGCCGTCGACATCTCCGACGAGGTGGCCATCGGGGCCCATGTGGTCGAGGCCGTGGATCAGTTCGGCGGGCTGGACGTGCTCGTCAATGCGGCTGGCATCTTGCGCGCCGCCCACACCCACGAGTGCTCACTGGACATGTGGAACCAAGTGATCCGGGTCAATCTGACCGGCACATTCTTGATGACCAGAGCCGCTCTGCCTGCGCTGCTGGCGTCCGGCCGCGGTGTGGTCGTCAACTTCAGCTCGACATCGGCCACATTCGCTCATCCCTACATGGCCGCCTATGCCGCAAGCAAGGGTGGCGTCGACGCGTTCACACACACGCTCGCGGTCGAGTACGCAAAGCAAGGCTTGCGCGCCGTCGCCGTCGCGCCAGGGGGCATAACGAGCGGCATCACAGCGACGACACCAGGCATGCTTCCCAAGGATGCTGATTGGTCGCTGTTCAACAAGATGTCGCCGATCATCGGTAGCGGAATGGGTGTTCCATCAGACGTGGCCGGCGTGATCGCAATGCTCGCGAGCGACGACGGTCGGTACATCACAGCGACGGCCGTCCGGATCGACGGCGGCGCCCACGGCTGACGCCGAACAGAGGGAACCGATCTCGGGCGCTGTGCGTTTACCAGTGTGAGGATCGGCGCGATCACCCTTGGCGCGCTTGTCACCGGCTGCTCGAGCCCAAAGTGCTACGGCTGAAACGGCTGCTTGGCGAGCATCACATCGGCGCCGAGGAAGGGCTCAAGGAAGGGGCCGTAGTCGGGGCCGCGCCGCAAACCGTTGCCGCCGTCGACCGCGATCGCGGTACCGGTGATCCAGCGCGAATCGGCACCGATCAAGAACCTCGCCAACGCAGCAACGTCTTCCGGCTCACCGACATCACCCATCGGCGTGTTGGAGATGTAGCTGTTGTAGGTGGGGCTGTCGCGAGGAATCCCGTCCATGATCTCGGTCGAGATGAAACCTGGACGGATCGAGTTGAAACGGACACCGACGGGGCCGTACTCGTCGGCAGCGTTGCGCATCATCTGCTCGATGCCCGCCTTCGACACGGTGTATGCGCCGAAGTGCGGATGAGTGACGTAACCAGCGATCGACGACATTCCGACGAACGAGCCGCCTCCGGCTGCGACCATGTGCGGCACAGTGTGCTTCACGCACAGCATCGTGCCCACGACATTGAGGTGCAGGGTTTCGATGAATGCCTTGGTGTCAGTGAGGTGATACGGCCCGAGGCCTCGCGAACCGCCCGCATTGGCGACCACGCCGTTGAGTGAGCCAGTGGGCTGCAAAGCCAGCGCGACGATACGTTGAACGTCGTCCTCGTCGGTCACGTCGCCGGTCGCAAACTGCGCGCTGCCGCCGTGCCCGGTCGCTTCGGCGGCTGCCGTGATTCGGCCTGCCGCATGGGCCAGGGATGCCTCGGTCCGGCCGCAGATCGTCACGGCGGCGCCATCAGCCGCAAGGCGTTCGGCGCACGCCCGACCGATTCCGGTGCCGCCACCAGTGACGAGAATCGCCAGCCCTTGAAGTCCGCCCGGTGGTGAGGTTGCAATGGTCATGACGATTTCGTATCAGTCGCCGAGTAGTCGCAGCGAGTCGTTCCACGTGATACGAAAGCGAGCGGATACCAACCCGACTCGCTCGGCGCAGGCCGCGACATGAGGAGACAGCGCAATGACCGCGAACAACTGGGGCCGATGGGGCGACGACGATCAACGAGGTGCGCTGAACCTGATCACCCCCGAGGCCGTGAAGGCCGCAGCGTTGCGAAGAGTGACCGGCAAGGTCTACTCACTGTCGATCCAACTCAGTCAGGCAACGGTGCCGGCCGTACACGACAGGCCGGCGCCAGAGCGTTACACGCTCTCCAGCCTTGCCGACATAGGCCGCATCCCGCCGTTCTTCGAGATCGGCGAGGGCGTTGGCGCCAACGAAGACGTGCTGGTGATGCCCAGCCATATCGGCACTCACATGGACGCACTGTCGCACGTGACCTCTGAGTCACTGTTGTACAACGGGTACCCGGCTGCAACGTTCACGCCGAGGGGTGGCGCGGCCAAGTGCGGGATCGAGCACACCGCAAGTTTCGCCGGACCGGCCAAATTGCTCGACGTGCAGGGGCACCTCGAAGCAACGACGGGAACCGGTCTTGCCCCGGGGCAGGTCATCGACTCGGCGATGTTGGACGCCTGCCGCTCGGCGCAGGGCACCACTTTCGAAGCGGGGGACATCCTGCTCGTGCGAACTGGTTGGATCGAGCATCGCAATGCCCACCTCGGGCCCGATCAGGCGTTTCTGCAGGCCGGCCTCGGGTTCGACAGTGTGGAGTTCGTCGTCGACAACGGAATCAGCGTTGTCGGCAGCGACAACTCCGCGATCGAGTCGATCCCGTTCGACCAGAACAAGTTCCTCGGCGTGCACATCGAACTGCTTCAGCAGCGTGGCATCACCTTGATCGAACATCTCTGGCTCGCCGATCTCGCAGCCGACCGCTGCTACGACGTCCTGCTCGCCGTGGGGGGCTTGCTCGTCACCGGTGCCACCGGTTCCCCCGTCAACCCGATCGCCATCGGCTGACAACCAGTTCGCGGAACACCATCCTCACCAGTTTCGCGAACGATTGTGCCTGGCAGAAGGTCACATTTCACCCTGAGAACTTTCGCGAGCGAGGTGCTTGCAAAAGTTTGCAGCGAAAGTTACCTCAGGCCAGGCACAATCGTTCGCGGAACTGGGGAGGGTTTCTGACGTTGTGTCAGAAATGGTGTACGGTGCCGAAAGCAACTCGATCTGGGGGGATTTTGATGCGTCGTACAGGGGTCCGTTTCGTTGCCGTTTCGATGGCGCTGGCATTGATGGCCGCTTCGTGCGGAAAGGATCGCGAGGAGTCGTCGGAAACGACACCGACCACGGCCGCACCGACCACGACCGTCGTTGCGCCCGTCGACAGTTCTGCGGAGACGTCGGTGGAAACGACGGCCGAATCTGTCGCCGACAGCACCGAAGGGTCGGAGACGACTGCGCCACCCGCGGAAACCACACCACCGACCGAGCCAGCACCCGAAGTTCCGATGTTCGGCGACGCGCCCTTCCCATGCGGACCTGGCGACGGAGCCAACACGGATTCCGGAAGCGAGATCGGCGTGACGGCGGATTCCGTGCGGATCGGCGGCGGCGACGATGCGGGCTACGCCGGTTCGCCCGGCCTGAACCACGAGATGACCGACACGATGAAGGCCTTCGTCGCAGTGTGCAACGAACTGGGTGGCATCAACGGTCGTCAGATCCAGTTCGATTACTACGACGCCAAGTTGTTCGAAGTCGGGCCGGTCATCCAGGCAGCATGTGACGCGGGCACCTTCTTCATGGTTGGCGAAGGCTGGGCATTCGACGTCAACCAGGAGGAGACTCGGTTGGGCTGCGGTTTGCCGGCCGTCCCTGCGTATTCGGTCAGCGCAGCGTTCGCCCACGGCAAGGACGTGTTCGTCGGCGTGCCAAACCCCACCGACGAGGTCACCGGCGGCGTGTTCGCCCAGGTCGGCGAGATCTTCCCTGACGAGGTGACGTCGGCTGCGACCCTGGTCGGGGCGTTCGCTGCAACCCAGGAGTCCCGCGACAAGGTGGTGTCGGCCGCACCCACTTTTGGATGGAACTTCGTCAGCACCGCAATCGAATACAACCCGGTGGGCGAGAGTGATTGGACGCCATTCGTCAAGCAGTTACAAGACGCCGGCGCCAAGCTGGTCTATTGGTCAGGCTCCTGCCTGCCCAGCTTGCAATTGTTTGCCCAGGCCGCCGAGGCCAACGGTTTCGATGTGCCAATCGTGACCGACGCCAACCACTACGCCCGTGCGTGCGCCGACGCCAACACCGATGGCGCACTGGACAATCTGTACGTTCGGATCTCATCGATTCCGTTCGAGGAGGCCTCGTTGAACCCGGCGACGCAGCAATACCTCGACATTCTGAACGAGAGCGGCGGCGACATCTCGGTGCTCGGGATGAACACAGCGTCCTCGTTCCTGCTGTGGGCCAACGCTGCGTCAGCTTGCGGAGCGGAACTCACGAGGGCCTGCACGCTCGAGAATCTTTCCAATACCCACGAATGGACCGGACAGGGACTTCATGCCCCAACCGACCCGGGTGGCAACCATGCCCCGTCGTGCAACATCATCCTTCACCTCGTCGGCGATACCTACGAACGAGTGATCCCGACCGAGCCAGGCACCTACCAGTGCGATGACAGTTGGATCACGAAGATCCCGCCGACGGCCTCGTACACGGCTGCCAACATCGATGAGAACCGCATCTCGCAGCAATTTGCGCCCGGCTGACCAGGCACGAACAGCGCTTCGAAAATCACTGTCGCTCCGAATCTGACGGACCGTCAGATAGCTGTTATGGTGACTCGACCAACAGTCATCTTGGGGGATCTTGATGCGTAGAACACCTGTCCGAATCGTTGCTGCCGTTGCCGTGCTTGCCCTCCTTGCGGGTGCATGCGGCAAGGACCGAGAGGAGACCGCGACCACCGCCGCGCCGACGTCAAGTTCGGCGCCGGCGACCACGACGGCGGAAACAACCGCCGAGACAACGGCGGCGCCGGAGACGACGCCGGCCTCAGAGACGACGGCCGGTGGGGAAACCACCGAGACCGACGCCGTCGACACCACCGAGGCTCCTGCCGAAACTGTGGCACCAGAGCCCGAAGGTCCGTTGTTCGGCGATGTGGCCTGGCCGTGTGGACCTGGCGACGGTGCCAACACCGACTCCGGCGACGAGATCGGTGTCACTGCTGACTCCGTCAACATCGCGACTGGCGACGACGCCGGGTATGCCGGTTCGCCGGGCCTCAACAAGCAGATCGGCGATGCGATCTCCGCACTCGTCGATGAATGCAACGCACTCGGTGGAATCAACGGTCGTCAGATCACCTTGAACTACTTCGATGCGAAGCTGTTCGAGGTCGGTCCGGCGATGCAAGCTGCGTGCGACGGGAACAACTTCTTCCTCGTCGGCGAGGGCTGGGCCTTCGACAGTAACCAGGAGGAAATTCGCCTTGCCTGTGGCCTGCCAGCCGTGCCTGCCTACACCGTGAGCGCTGCCTTCGCCATGGGCAAAGACGTCTTCCAAGGTCTTCCGAACCCCGCCGACGAAACGCCGGCTGGCTTGTTTGCCCAGAGCACAGAAGTCCTCGGCGATGCCGTGTTGAACGTTGCCACATTGGCCGCCAACTACTCGGCGACGCAGGAGACGCGAGACAAGGTCGTGGCGGTTGCCGGGAACTTCGGATGGGAGTTTGCGCTGACCACGCTGGAGTACAACATCACCGGCGAGCCCGATTGGACTCCGATCGTCAAGCAACTGCAAGACGCCGGAGCGACTGCGGTCTCCTGGTCCGGATCGTGCTTGCCGAACCTGCAACTGTTCGCACAGTCAGCAATTGCCAACGGCCTCGATGTTCCGATCATCACCGATGCCAACCACTACGAGGAGAAGTGTGCGGCAGCCAACTCTGACGGCGCGCTGGACAACCTCTACCTGCGGATGGCGTTCATCCCGTTCGAGGAAGCCGACATCAACCCGGCGACCCAGTCGTACCTCGATCTGATCGAGGCAAGCGGTGGTGAGATCTCGCTGCTCGGCGCCCAAGCGACGTCGTCGTTCCTTCTGTGGGCGACGGCGGCGACGGCGTGCGGTGCCGAATTGACTCGGGCGTGCACGCTGGAGAACCTCAAGAGCACCAATGAATGGACTGGCCATGGCCTGCATGCGCCGACGGATCCGGGTGGCAACCATCCTCCGGCGTGCAACGTGTTGCTGCATCTCGAGGGCGACCAGTACACGAGGGTCGCGCCGGTTGAGCGGGGCACATTCGAATGTGACGACTCTTGGGTCGCAACGGTTGCCGGAGTACCTGCGCTCGAAGCTGCCAAGCTCGACGAGAACCGTATCTCGCAGCAGTTCGTCGCATCGTAGAAAGCCACACCAAGACGGTTCCGGCCGGATCGACATGCCCGCAGTGGCTGGCTAACGATCCGGCCGGGGCGGACCGACGGGGGTTGACCAATGATCTTTGAGGACTTTCTCGCATACACAGTCTTGGGGCTCTGCCTTGGGTCTGTGTACGCCATCGCGGCCACCGGACTCGTCGTCACCTATTCCACCTCTGGCGTGTTCAACATCGCTCATGGTGCCGTGGCAACGATGAGCGCATTGATCTATTGGCAGCTCCGAATCGACTGGGACGTACCGGCCCCGATCGCGATCTTCCTCACGATCTTCGTGTTCGCGCCGATGATCGGGCTGTTCCTCGAAGTGGTTGTCATACGCGGCCTTCGAGGAACGAGCGAGGTGACTCGCCTCGTCACGCCGATCGCGCTTCTTCTCGGCGTCAACGGCGTGGCGACGTGGATCTGGTTTCGAAGCGGCTCCCGCAATATCGTGCCGAAGAAGTTCTTCGGCGGCAGCAATGTGAAGATCCTCGGCCAAGCGGTCTTCTATCACCAGATCATCGGGGTGTTGCTGGCCGTCGTCATTGCCGGTGCGCTCTATGTTCTTCTGTTCAAGACCCGTACCGGCGTCACGATGAGAGCAACGGTCGATGACCGCACGCTCTTGATGCTCAACGGCGGTCGGCCGGACAGGGCGAGCCTCGCGAGTTGGGCGATCGGTGCCTCGCTCGGCGGACTGGCTGGCGTGTTGTTGTCGCCGCAGCAAGGGGCGCTGCAGATCTTTGCGCTCACCCTGCTGATCTTCGATGCCTACCCGGCAGCGATCGCCGGGCGGCTGCGCAGTGTTCCGTTGACGTACATCGGAGCAATGGTCCTCGGCCTCTCGAAGCTGTATTTCGACTGGATGTCCGACGCAGGCCAAAAGTGGTTGGCCCTCAAGAACATGCGCAACGCATTGCCGGCGCTGCTGTTGTTCGCAGCGCTGCTGCTGCTGCCGCAGGACCGACTACGCGGCGCAATCGTCAGTCGAACCCGAGAACGGTTCAGGGTTCCCACCATGAGACAGGCCGTTGCTTGGGGCGGCGTGCTGGTTGCCGTGGTCTTCATGCTGCAGACGTTGATGTCCAATTCCTCGGTGATCAGCCTCGCCAACGGAATGGCGCTGGCGCTGCTCGCGATCTCGCTGGTCTTGCTGACCGGCTATGCAGGCGAGATCAACCTGGCAATCTTCACATTCGCGGGCATTGCCCTGATCGCCGCGTGGCAGTTCGATGTCGGCCCGGGTGGGCTTGCGACTCAGACATCGATGTCGGTGCCGGCGATCCTGGTCGCGGTCTGCACGTGCGCAATCGTCGGAGGCCTGATTGCGCTCCCGGCGCTGCGACTACGCGGGCTCTATCTCGGTCTCGCCACATTCGCGTTCGGCATCGTCGTGTATCAGTTGGTGATCCTTCAGGCGCAGCCGCTCAAGGCAAACATCTTCGGCCTGAAGTTCACGATCAACTTCTTCACGTCCGGCTCGCTGACGATGCCTCGACCACATTGGTTCGGCATCGACTTCAACGACCAGCGAAACTTCTTGATGCTGATGACGGTGATGTTCTCGATCATCGGCATTGGGCTGATCGCATTGCGCCGCAGTGCGTACGGCCGGATGATCGTGGCGATGAAGGACAGTCCGGCTGCG
>JANOQU010000290.1:0-2940 GCA_031422355.1 Actinomycetes bacterium | reverse complement strand
GGTCGTATTGGTCACGACGCTCGTGGCACCGCCGTTGCTGCGCCAACGGATCGGTCGTGCCGGTCAGCGGTCGCTCGACCAAGCCCCGTTGCCGACTGAGGAGCCCATGGGTGGCTGGCTCGATGTCGTCGGAGACGAGGTACACCTGAGAGGTGTCCCACCAGTGGTCCAGACGGTGCCGATCGCGTTGGGTGTTGCGGCGTTGCTCAGCGTGGCCCGGCCGACGCCGGCGCTGTTCGACTGGTTCGGAACTCACCGCAGCGAGCCGCTGCAATGGGACCCCGACGACACGGCGGCCTTGGTCGACCTTCTTCGTAGTGCCGACACTCGGGCGTGGCGTTTCCTCGACGTCACCGGCGTTCTCGAACGGGCCCTGCCCGAAGTGGCAAGTGCGATGAAGCGACGGCGCGCAGATGTGCGTGACCTCGATCCCCTCGGCGCGCTTCGCTTCAACGTCGTGGACGCCCTGCACGATCTGCCGACCGACGGCTTCGTCCATGATGACGACCTCGTGCTTGCTGCGTTGGCCGCGGATGTCTGCGAGGACTCGCCGACGGGCCAGCAATGCGCGGTCGACCTGGCCACTCGCCTCGGTCGAGCGAACGAATCCGAACGGATCGCTGGCGTCGTTGCCGATGCCCACCTGTTGCGCGCCGGAGCCGGTGACCCCGATTCCTTCGACGAACGCGAACTCCTCGAATTGGCCACCCATCTGGCCAGCACGGTGCACGCCAAGCAGGCGTACACGCTGGCCGTTGCACTCGGCCCCCTCTCTCGGCGTCAACGCGACGCGCTGGACGAGCGTTACCAACTGCTTCGTGAAGCGATCGATCACCCCGAGGTCACCGGGAGCGGGGCAAACAATTTGGCTGGTGCCCGCCTTCAGGCAGCTCAGCGCCTTGCCACTCAGCCAGCCACGGTTGAGCGGCTGCGACATGCGTCGACGAGCTACCTGCTGACGCATGATCCCGTCGAGCTTGCCCGCCAGGCCCAACTGGTCGAGCCGTTACCGCGCTCGGGAGTCGTGCGAGTCGCCGTCAGCCCCGACCCAGAGCCGAATATCTGGAAGGTGGACGTTGCCTGTCGTGACACGGCCGGCCTGCTGGCTCATCTCGCCGGAGCATTGGCTGATGCTGGCCTCGACGTTGTCAGTGCGACCATTGCGACGTGGCCAGACGGCGCCGTGCTCGACACGTTCACGGTGGCGGCCGAACGGCGCCCGACGGCGCGAGATCTCGCGCTGCGGATGGAGTCGGCGCTGAAAAGACCACTTCCCCGGACAGCGATGCCCGACTTGATCTTGAACTTCGACAACACGTCTCTGCCGTGGCATACAGCCTGTTCTGTCACCGGCCCGGACACCGTTGGTGCGCTGAAGGCCGTGGCGACCGCGTTTGCAACGGCGAATGTGGACGTTCACACCGCCCGAGTCGCATCCGCCGACGGAAGGGTTGCGGACCGGTTCACTGTGGCTGACCACCTCGGTCGCAAGCTGGATGACGCGACCATGGACCGAGTGCAGAGGTCTCTTGCTGGCGAGAAAATTCGCAGGGGCGTGCGGCGTCGTTGATCTGGGCGGTCGGTTGAACTGGGTCAGGCCGCCGGCTGTTCGTTCGTGGCCACCACAAGCCGGTAGCCAACGTGGGGCACCGTCTCGATCCGTGGACGGTTGGGTCCCGACCCGAGCACGCCCCGCAGCAGGCTCACGGCGATGCGCAATCGGCGCGGGTCGATCACGTCCGGCTGTTCGCCCCACACGCTGGTCATCAGTGTGTCGTGGTCGATCACGACGTTGGGATGTCTGGCGAGTGCGGCGAGCAGCAGAAACTGGCGCGGCGGGCACTTGACGGGCGCCCCGGCCACGAACGTCGCATGTGCGTTGAGGTCCACAACCACGTCACCGACGGCGATCTGCGTTGCCGTTGGTTGAACGATCGGCCGGCTGCGGAGGCCGACTCTGACATGAGCCAAGAGCCGCGCCGCAGACGTATTCCGGGGGAGAACGTCGTCGGCGCCGGCCTCGAGAACACGGATCACCACGTCGTCGGATTCGTAGTCCGAACCGGTCATCACGATGATCCAACTCTGCACCGACGCACTCAAATCGCGACACACCCGAGGCAAGTCGAAGGCGCCTGTGTCGTGCTCGACGATCACTATCGCTGGCCGACGTTGGATCAACGAGTCGATCATTGTCCGGCCGACGGGTACGACGGCGATATCGAACTGAGATCCCTGGAGCCGTTGCGCGACGGTGCTCGCATCCCCACTACGGGAGTGAACCACGACGATCTCCGAGCGTGCCATTGCCTGACGCACCATAGGGATCGCGTGTATCGGGTGCGTCGCTGATCTGTTTCGGCAAGGTCACGTTCGTGCGCGCGGCGGCCGCGCTCGCCGGTATCAGCACTGACCACGGTTCGCGCAGGATCGCCACACTCCGGAAACAGAACGGCGACAGCAGGGAAACGTGCCGTCCGTAAGGTCAAGCCGACTGAAGCCAGCGCCGTCGACAGTCACCGCCCGTACGCCCCGTACGGCATCTACACCGGGAGGATCCACAGTGCGCAAAGCACTCAAATACATTGTTGGTGGCGCATTCGGCGCAGGTTTCATGACACTGGCCATCGGAGGCACGGCGTTTGCCGCCGAGGAGGACACTGTGGTCTCTCTCGGCACTGCGACCAACCTGCTGTGGGTGGTGCTCGGCGCAGTCCTCGTGGTGTTCATGCAAGCCGGCTTCGCGCTCGTCGAGACTGGCTTCACCCAGAAGAAGAACGCAGCGCACGTGATGAGTTCGAACTTCGCGATCTTCGGCCTCGGCTTTGTCGGCTTCATGTTCATCGGCTTCCCGCTCGCCTTCGCCGGCTTCAGCTACTCCGCCTTTGGCCTCAATACCCCAATGAACGGGGATGGCCTGCCGGCAATTGGCGGTGACAT
>JANOQU010000289.1:0-2003 GCA_031422355.1 Actinomycetes bacterium | reverse complement strand
GTGCTCTCTCGTCGGGCGTATCTCGAAGAGACCCAGAAGGAAGCTCGCGACGAGTTCCTGACCAACCTCAAGCCGGGCGAGATCCGCAGCGGTGTGGTCAGCAGCGTCGTCAGCTTCGGCGCATTCGTGGACCTCGGCGGCATGGACGGCCTGATCCACGTCAGCGAACTGTCATGGAAGCACGTCGATCACCCGGGCGCTGTCGTTGCTGTCGGTGACCCGGTCACCGTTCAGGTTCTCGATGTCGACTTCGATCGTGAGCGGATCAGCCTCTCTCTGAAGGCGACCCAGCAAGACCCTTGGCAAACGTTCGCCAATGGCCACGAAGTTGGCCAGTTGGTCTACGGCCGGATCACCAAGCTCGTTCCGTTCGGTGCGTTCGCCCAGGTCGGCGAAGGAATCGAAGGACTCGTTCACATCAGCGAGATGAGCGCTCACCACGTGGATGCTCCCGAGCAGGTCGTCACGCCGGGCGAAGAACTGTGGGTCAAGATCATCGATCTCGACCTCGCCCGTCGCCGGATCAGCCTGTCCATCAAGCAGGCCGCCGAAGGTGGCGAGTTGGCCGAAGAGTACCGCCAGCACTTCGAGATGGACGAGCATGGCAACTGGGCTGTTGGCGCCGACGATGTCGAGCGCGAAGCGGCATGGGCCGAGTACTACGAAGAGAACCCCGACGCAGTCCCCGGCGATGAATCCGGTGACGTGCCGACGTCGCCGCCAGCCGCTGCTGCTCCGGCGCCCGCCGTCGAGGCTGAAGTCGAAGTCGCAGCTGAGGTCGAGGCCGACGCTGAGGTTGAAGCTGAAGTGGTCGAAGCCGCAGCCGACGAAGTGGTCGCAGCCGACGAGCCAGCTACCGACGAGTCGACCGACGCCTGACCTGTCGCACCGTCAATGACGGTGCATCGAATTACAAAGACACCCGGCCACCAAGTGGCCGGGTGTCTTTCGTTTCCGAGCGACCCACTTGCAGAGACGACCCACTGTTCAGTTGATTCGTACGATGCCCATTCGGACAGCGGTGAGCACGGCTTGTGTTCGGTCGCTGGCGTGGAGTTTTTCGTAGATCGAGGCGAGGTGATTCTTGACCGTCTTCTGGCTGATGTAGAGCCGCTCGGCGATCTCTGCGGTGCCGAGGCCGTCCACGACCAACTGCAACACCTCTTCCTCTCTGGGGGAGATGAGCGGGTCGTCGTGGCGCTCGCTGCTTCGTGCCTCACTGAGCATCAGCGTCGCAAGATTTGGCGACAGTACGGTGTCACCGTTTGTCGCAAGCCGGATCGCCTCGACGACTTCGGTGATCGAGCAGTCCTTGGTGAGATACCCAACGGCGCCAGCCCGGAGCGCCTGCTCGATGACGTTGCGGTCCATGTGCATCGTGAGGATGATCACGCACTGACGACCGTCGGCCTTCATGATCCGCCGAGTCGCTTCGATACCGTCGACAGTGGGCATCGACACGTCCATGATGACGGCGTCGGGGCGGTGCTCCAGCGCAAGTCGGACCGCGGCCTCACCATCGGCGGCCTCGGCGACGACTCGAATGCCTTCGGCCTCAAGACCTCGGCGTAGGCCCTGGCGAAGCATCGTGTGATCGTCGACGAGAAGCGCGGTCAGCGCCATGGAACGGTCAATCCCACGAGGATGTTCCTTTCGGCTTGTGCAGTCCCACCCGAACGACCGTACCCGTCGGTGACGATTCGGTCGTCATTTGAGCACCAATTGCGGCCGCACGCTCGCGCATCCCACGAATTCCATACGAATCGATCCGACCGGAGCCGAACAACATGCCAACTCCGTTATCGCGAATCGTCAACGACGCGTGCGATGTCGTACTGATCAACTCGACTGATGCCTGAGTTGCCTGCGCATGTCGCTCGATGTTGATCAGTGCCTCCCGGGCGATGTGCCAAAACTCTCGCTCATGAGAAAGCGAGAGTCGAACTCGCTGGTCTGACGAAAGCACGATGTCCAACCCGCTCCGGCCCCGCACGCGATCGATG
>JANOQU010000288.1:0-3197 GCA_031422355.1 Actinomycetes bacterium | reverse complement strand
GGCGCGAGTGGTGGCTCAGCCCGGTGTCTTCGAGTTGTACCCATGGGGTGAGACGGAGAACCCGGTTGAGATCGTCGCCAAACTTGCCGCTGACGCTGGCGCGATCGGCAACGTGGCAATCGGCGACCAGATGTGGGCCCGCTTCCTCGTCGAGTTGCTCCCGTTGCTGCCCGGTGCCAACTTCAGTCGAGCGGACGTAGTCACCTCGATGAGGATGACGAAGGACGCTTCGGAGATCGCAGCGTTGAAGGCGGCCGGTGCTGCTGTCGATCGAATCGCAGCATTGCTGCAGGGCGGTGAGATTCCACTCGTCGGTCGAACCGAAGCGGCGGTGTCCGCAGATCTGTCCGAGCGGATCGTTGGCGAGGGTCATCAGGTGACGAACTTCGCGATCGTCGCGGCTGGCGCCAACGCGGCGTCGCCTCACCATCACGCGGGCGAGCGGGTGATCGGACGCGACGAGATCTTGCTGTGCGACTTCGGTGGAACCATGAATGGCTACTGCAGTGACATCACTCGGTGTGTCTACCTTGGCACGCCACCCGCTGAGATTGTCGAGGCGTATGCAGTACTCCACGAAGCTCAGGCTGCGGGGGTTCGTGCGGGCACTGTTGGAACGCCGTGCCAGGAGGTGGACCGAGTCGCCCGCAAGGTCATCGATGACGCCGGGTTCGGCGAGTACTTCTTCCATCGGACTGGTCATGGGATCGGAATGGACGCCCACGAGGACCCGTACATGGTCGAAGGCAACGACCTGCTGCTCCAGGCTGGACACGCCTTCAGTGTGGAGCCCGGCATCTATGTGGAAGGGAAGTGGGGCATGCGTCTCGAAGACATTGTCGTCGCGACCAATGACGGCCCGCTCCCGATGAACCTCGCCAACCACGAACTCGTTGCGCTCGACGTCTGATCGAGCCAGCGGGTCCCACATCGCCGAATCCCGACAACGTGCTCGCTGTGGCTGTGGTCGCGCATTGGCACGAATCACGCCCTCGGTGCCGCCCTGTTCCACCCCTTGGCACGCAGCAGGAACAAGGGCGTGAAACGTGCCACGGGTCGGGCCGGGTCAGAGTGGGTCAGGCAGCGGACTTCTCGAGGATGTGGATGCCGCAGGCGGAGCCGAGTCCGATCACGTGGGCGAGTCCGACTTTGGCGCCCTCGATTTGGCGGTCGCCCGCTTCGCCGCGCAAGTGATGGCACACTTCCCAAATGTTGGCGATTCCTGTCGCAGCGATCGGGTGGCCCTTGGACTGGAGGCCTCCGGAGACGTTGACCGGGGTCTTGCCGGTGCGCCACGTGGCACCGCTGTCGAAGAATGAGCCGGCTTCGCCTGGGGCACACAGCATCAGGTTGTCGTAGTGGACCAATTCGGCCGTTGCGAAGCAGTCGTGCAGTTCGACCAGGTCGAGATCTTCCGGTCCGACGCCTGCCTGTGCGTACGCCTGCTCGGCGGCGCGACGGGTCAAGGTGTTGACGTCGGGTAAGACCTGGCACGCCTCCTGCCACGGGTCAGACGTCAAGATCGACGCCGACACCTTGACGGCGCGACGTTGCTGCTCCAGCGACAACGTCTTCAGCTTGGCGTCGGACACGACGACCGCAGCGGCCGCGCCGTCGCAGTTCGCCGAACACATCGGCCTGGTGTTCGGGTACGAGATCATCATGTCGCCCTTGATCTCTTCCAGGGTGAACCGCTTCTGGTACGCAGCAAGCGGGTTCAGTGTGGAGTGGGCGTGATTCTTCTCGCTGATTTTGGCGAACGTGTCGAAGTCGACGCCGCCATATTTGTGGGCGTATTCCATCCCGACCTGGGCGAACACGCCTGGCATAGTGTCGGTCCCAATCCGGCCGTCGGTTCCGGCGACGGCGCCGAAACGACCTGAAGGTGCCCAGGTGTTGCTGTCGCTCTTGCGCGACCCCCCTGACAGAAGTCCGACGCCCGACAACTTCTCGACGCCGACCGCAAGGCCCATGTCGCACTCGCCAGCCTTGATCGACATGATCGCGACCCGTAGTGCGGTTGCACCAGTGGCGCAGGCATTGGCCACGTTGTACGCGGGGATGCCTGTCTGGCCGATCTGCTTCTGGATGTTCTGGGCAATGCTGCCCTGCCCCATCAAGTTTCCGGCTGCGAGCACGCCCATGTCTCGCATCGACACGCCGCCATCGGCGAGGGCCGCCATTGCCGCCTCCGATGCGAGGTCGATGATGTCGCGATCGGCATGCTTGCCGAACTTGGTCATGTTGATCCCGAGGATCCAGATGTCATCACTGGCCATGGCAACTCCTATGTAGCGAGGGGTGGTGGTTTCGAAAGAGGGGCGGAATTCAGGCAGCCGGTTCGAACGCGAAGTTGATCGCTTCAGTTCCGGCTTCGTCTGTGCCGATCGGCACCGTTGTGAGGCGTACCTTCATCCCGAGCGTGACGTGCTCTGGGTCAGGCGTGACGTTGGTCAAGTTGCCGCGCACGCTCGTTCCGTTGCAATTCACGATCGCCGACACGAACGGCACCGGGATGCCGGGGGCGGCAAACGCAACGATGGTGAACGACGTGAGAATGCCATCGGTGTCGACATCGACAGACCGGAATTCGGTGGCGAAGCATGACGCACACGCGTTGCGTCGATCGAAGAAGCGGGCACCGCAGGAGGTGCACTCGTTGGCGACGAGATGGGGTGTTTCACCCAGGCGGAGATAGTCGACGAAAGCGATCTGTTCAGGCACGGCGTCAGTCTTGCCAGATTCGGCCAGATGATGCGAACTGGCCCACCACTTTCGCGAACGAATCTGCCTGATGGGTGACCGTTTCTGGGGGTGAAAACTTTCGCGAGCACTGTGCTTGCTAGAGTTTGCAGTAAATCCGACCTCAGAGAGGGCAGAAGCGTTCGGGAAAGTGGTGGGGTTGGGCTTAACGTCGGGGGACAGAGTTCAGCGAGGACGACCGGGGGTCGATTCGCACGACGAAGGGGGCCGACGTGTTGGACGTAGTCATCACAGGGGGATTGGTCATCGATGGCACTGGCGCAGCCGGGGTCAGAGCTGACGTCGGTATTCGCGACGGCAAGGTCGTCGAGATCGGTGAGGTGTCCGAAGCGGCTGCTCGAACCATCGACGCGACCGACCAAGTCGTCGCTCCCGGTTTCATCGACATTCATACCCATTACGACGCCCAGGCGTTTTGGGATACCACGCTGAGT
>JANOQU010000287.1:0-7105 GCA_031422355.1 Actinomycetes bacterium | reverse complement strand
CGGGACCGCAGACGGTGGAAGCGGGTCGTCGCGCGACGCCCGGACGGTGACCGCCAGGACACACCCGATCAGGGTGATGAGTGCCCCGATTGCGGTGATCGCCGGGGCATTGGAAATCTGAACGGTGCGGCCGTCTGGGGAGGCGATGGCGATGATGCCACCCACCGCAGCGGCGTACAGCCCGCCCAATCCACCGAGTGCTGCACCAGCGCGACGCCACCCCCACCAGACAGCCACCACCCCGGCGGTCAACAGCAACGGCATCAGCGGCCACGACCGGACGAGAAATCGCACCGCCCCATTCGGTGCAAAGCCGAGTCGAAGCACCAAGCCCAAGAGCTCATAGCTACTTCGCCCGACCGATCCCGTGATCAGCCAGCGTTGGAACGAGCCAACCAGCGTGACGACCGCACCGACCGTCATCGTGATCGGTCCAACGACGGACCGATCGAGTTGCAGATGACGGCGAACCACGGCGACAGCGTAGGTTGCTCTCATGTCCGGTCATTCGCCGCCGTTCGGGTCGACCCGTGCTCCTGGAGCAATGGTTGCGTCCGCAGATCAACTCGCAACCCAGGCCGGGATGGCCATCCTGGCTCTCGGTGGCAACGCCGTCGACGCTGCAATCGCCACCAACGCTGCGATCGCGGTCACCGCTCCGCATCTCTGCGGGATGGGCGGCGACCTGTTCGCTCTGGTCCACTCCGGCGAGTCAGCCGAGCCTGATCAGCCGTGTGTCCACGCGCTGAACGCAACAGGTCGCGCTGGCAGTGGCGTCAGCTCGCAAGCGTTACGCGACGAGGGCCGATTGGAGATGCCGTTCCGACACGACGTCCGCTCTGTCACTGTTCCGGGCTGTGTCGATGGCTGGTGCGCACTGCACGAACGATTCGGGAATCTGCCACTGGCGACCATTCTCGCCCCTGCGATTGCACTCGCCGAGAACGGCTTCCCGGCCTCGCCGTTGTTGGTTGCGTCCATTGCCCAACTCGACGATCGCGCTCGCATCAACCTGGCCGAACTCGTCAGCCAGGCCCGGCGACCGGGGTCGAGAGTCATTCGTGCCGGAGCAGCACGAGTGCTCCGGGCGATCGGCGAATCCGGTCGTGATGGTTTCTACTGCGGCGAGTTCGGTGACGGATTGCTCGCTCTCGGCCAGGGCATCTTCGACGAGTCAGACCTCGCCGAGTCCGGCGCGACCTGGGTCGATCCGCTGTCGCGCCCTGCTTTCTCGACCGTGCTCCACACGATGCCACCGAACTCGCAGGGCTATCTGCTGCTTGGTGCAGCGGCGCTTGCCGAGCAACTCGATCTACCGGGCGATCCAACGAATCCCCGCTGGGCGCATCTCTTGATCGAAGCCGCGACCGCCGCCGGGCACGACCGTGCCGCGGTGCTGCACGACCTGGCCGACGGCACCGAGTTGGTCCAACGGATCGTTCAACGCCTCGACGACCTCGATCGTGATCGGGCATCGAGGCGGACGACCCCATTGATCGATGGAGACACGACATACCTGTGCGCAGTCGACGACCGGCGAATGGGCGTCTCATTGATCCAGTCGAACGCGTCGGGCTTCGGCTCCTGGTTGGTCGAACCCAACACCCAGATCAATCTGCACAACCGGGGGCTCGGCTTCAGCATCATCGCTGGCCACCCAGCCGAGGTCGCCGCCGGTCGACGTCCGCCGCACACGCTCACTCCGGCTATGGCCACCAACGCCGACGGCTCGCTGGCGGCTGTCTTCGGAACGATGGGCGGTGACGCTCAACCACAGATCTTGCTTCAGATCGCAGCGCGTTTGTTCCATCATGGGCAAAGTCCGGCGGTCGCGATCGACGCCGGCCGTTGGGCGCTGAAGGGCCCGGTCACTGGGTTCGACACATGGACTGCCGAGGACGGTCCCCACGTCACTGTCGAGGGTCACGCAGCCGACGGCTGGTCGCCAGGACTTCGAGAGCGTGGGCACGACGTCCACCAAACAGGCCCCTACGACAGCGGATTCGGACACGCTCACGCAATCGTGGTCGAGCCGAACGGAATGCTGAGCGGGGCCGCCGACCCTCGGTCACGTGTGGGTTCTGTTGCCGGCAGATGAAGTCTCAGGCACCTGGCTGGCCAGGATCGTCACAATCGATCTCAAACGGATTCCACGACTACCATCGATTCGATGCGAGTGGATTCAAACTTCTTCTGCACGGTTCCGATGCCCGACGCTGGCGATCCGAACGTCGCCGCAACGGCACGACGCTACGGCAACGACGACGTCATTGCCTGCTATGAAAACCTGATCGACTGGGCCAGGACGGCCGACTCACTCGGCTTCGACACGATGTGGCTGACCGAACACCACTTCCAGCACGAGGGCTACGAGGTGCTACCCAACCTGATCCAGTTCGGACTCCACCTCAGCCATCTGACCAAGGATCTCCGGTTCGGCCAGATGTTCAACGTCGTGCCGCAGTGGCATCCGCTGCGACTTGCGGAGGACTTCGCGCTTGCTGACATCCTCACGGGTGGCCGGATGGAGTTCGGCGTCGGTCGGGGAACCGTGCCGAGAGAGGCTTGGGCGCTCGGCACTGTCGTCGCGAGCGGTGACAACTCGATGAGCGCAGAGCACGACAGAGTCAACCGCGAGGTCTTCGAGGAGTCGATGGAGATCATCAAGGCCGCCTGGTACAACGAGACGTTCAGCTATCGCGGTAAACAGTTCGTCCTGCCACCTGACGACGTGCCAGATCGGGGCAGTTCCGTGGATCACCTCACGCTCATCCCCAAGCCGCGCCGGGTCGTCGACATCTATCAACCGGTCACGTCCCCCGAAACCATCGAGTACGTACCCCGCGCCGGCCACAAGGCCGTCTATTGGCTGCAGAACGCAGACAGCCAGAAGCAGAAGTGGGATCGCTACGCCGAGATCCGCGAGGACATGGGACGGCCGGTTGCTCCCGGCCAAGATCGCTGTCTCGTTCTCAACCTTCACATCGCCCGTACCCGGGAGCAGGCAATGGTCAAAGGCGGCCCGGGCCAGGACGAGTTCAACAAGTTTCTCTCGCCATATGGACGATTCAGCAGCTATCGCAATCCCGACGGCTCGAAGGTGGCCTTCAACCATTGCCCGACGGTGCAGGAGAGCAACGACCAGAAGATTCAGATCGTCGGTTCCATCGACGATGCGGTCGACGCGATCGGCTTCTGGCGGGATCTGCTCGACTTGAAGCACATCTGTTTCTTCTTCGACTACCCGGGCCTCACCCGCGAGGACATGAACGAACAGATGCACCTAGTCGCCGAGGAAGTCTTTCCGCGCCTCGGTGAGTCGATCGAGCGACGCGCCATCACCGGCACACCGTTGCGCTGACTGCGATGACTCTCGTCCTCGCGGGCGCAAATCTCGTGGACGGCACGTTCGTCGATGTGGCCGTTCAAAACGGGCTGATCTTCTCGATCAAGCCGGCCCGTACGCACCGAGCGACGGATCCTGATTGCGGCCTGACCGTGGTCGACGTCAGATCGAGGTTGTTGCTTCCGGCCCTTGTCGAGCCGCACGCCCATCTCGACAAAGCCTTTCTGGCCGAGCGTCTCGCGAACCAGACGGGCGACTTGTTGGGCGCCATCGTGGCGATGCAGAACGGCCGACCGTTGATCGGCTTCGACGACACCGTCGAACGTGCCGAACGTGCAGTCCGATTGATGGTGTCCAACGGCACGACGCTCATCCGCAGCCATGCCGACACCACCGAGGAGAATGGTCTCCAATCGGTCGAGGCACTCGCCGAGGTTCGCCGTCGTGTACAGGGACTCTGCGCATTGCAGATCGTGGCACTCGTGGGTTGGCCGATCACCGGGGCCAGCGGCGCCGGTTCACGCAGTCTCCTGCGCGACGCGATGCACGCCGGGGCAGACGTCGTCGGCGGCTGCCCGCACCTCGACGACAGCCCCGACGCAGCCAACGACGTCCTGCTCGAAATCGCAGCGGAATTCGGCCGCGACGTGGACCTGCACACCGACGAAACTCTGGACCCGGCCAAGCTGGCGCTGGAACATCTCGCGACACGCGTGATCTCGAGCGGCTTCCCACACCGCGTGACGGCGAGCCACTGCGTGAGCCTGTCGATGCAAGCCGAATCGCGCCAACGCGAGGTGGCCGAACTCGTTGCAGCAGCTCGCATCAACGTCGTCGCCCTCCCCCACACCAACCTGTTTCTGCAGGGTCGCGACCACCAGCAAGCAATGCCTCGCGGCGTCACCGCTGTCAAGGCCTTACGCGACGCCGGTGCGAACGTCTGCGCGGGGGCAGACAACCTGCAGGATCCGTTCAATCCCATGGGTCGAGGTGATCCGCTCGAAACGGCCGCGTTGATGGTCATGTCCGCGCATCTGTCCCCCGAGGAAGCGCTTGCATTCGTCTCCGGCAACGCTGCGAGCGCTTTGACGGGGCACTCTCCCCACATTGCGGTCGGCCAACCAGCCGACCTCGTTGCGATCGCTGCGAATACAATTCGCGAAGCGATCGCGTTCGCATCTCCCGACCGAATCGTCGTCTACCGGGGCCAAATCGTCTCCTGAGCAACGTTGGCAGGTGGTGACCGGATCGCTCTGATCGAGGGTGTGCGGACGCCGAGACCGGCACATCACGAAATGAACTGTTCACGATCCGCAACAGGCCACGGCGGCCCAGTGGCCTAGCATTGCTTCGTCATGGGGCAACAGGAAACCACTTCGACCACAGGTGCCGGCCGGCTTCAGGGCCGTCGCGCTGTGATCACCGGCGCAGCCCGTGGTATCGGTGCCGAGATCGCTCGCACGTTCCACGAAGAGGGAGCGCAACTCGTCCTGATCGACATTGCCGCCGACGAGGTTCGAGAGTTGGCTGATCGTCTCGACGCAGAGTCGATCGTGGTCGATCTATCCGACGCATCGGCGACATCGGACGCCATCAGCGCCGCGATCAGGACTCTGGGCGGTATCGACGTCCTGGTCAACAATGCGGGCGTGCTCAAGATGGCACCGATTCTCGACATGACCATCGAGAACTGGGATCTGACCTTCGACGTCAACGTACGTTCGATGTTCGTGACCACCCAAGTTGCGGGTCGGGTGATGCGTGACCAGGACATCGTCGGCGAGCGACGGGGAACCATCATCAACATGGCCAGTATGGGCGGCAAGCTCGGATCCCCGAACCAGGCCCACTATGCAGCATCCAAGGCCGCAGTCATTGCCTTCACACGCGTGACGGCGATGGAATTCGGCCCGTTCGATATCACCGCCAACTGCATCTGCCCTGGCTACGTCCTGACCGAGATGGGCGAATCGACGCGCACAGACGAGATGGTCCAGGCGTGGTCGGCCAAGTCACCGCTCGGCCGACTTGCCCAACCCTGCGATGTGGCCAAGATGGCGAAGTTTCTCGCATCCGACGACGCCAGCTATTGCACCGGCCAGGCAATGAACGTGTCGGGCGGAATGGTGATGCACTGATGACCGGAACGTCTGAACGCGAGATCACCGAACGCCAGGTCGCGGACAGTACGTTTGAGGCGATGGAAACCCCCGTTGGACGGTCAAGCCTGCCTCCTCCCGCACTCAGTTTCAACGACGTCTCGATGGTTTTCCCCGACGGCACCCATGCCCTCAGCGAGACCACGTTCGACGTCAGGCCGGGGGAATTCGTCACGGTGGTCGGTCCATCGGGCTGTGGCAAGAGCACCCTGCTACGAATCGCGTCCGGACTCAATCCTGCGACCAGCGGAACGGTCAGCGTCGACCGCACCAGCATTGGCTATGTCTTCCAGGACGCGACACTGCTGCAGTGGCGCAACGTGCTTCGCAACGTCGAACTGATGGCCGAACTGGAAGGCATCCCGAAACTCGAACGCAGTCGGCGCGCCGTCGAGGCCATTCGCCTCGTCGGGCTCGCAGGGTTCGAGAGCAAGTATCCCAAGCAACTCTCCGGCGGGATGAAGATGCGGGCGTCACTCGCTCGCTCGCTGGTTCTGAACCCGTCGGTGTTCCTGTTCGACGAGCCGTTTGGCGCCGTCGACGAGATCACGCGCGAATATCTCAACGACGAAGTGATCAAACTTTTCCAGCTGAATGGCTTCGCCGGCCTGTTCATCACCCACTCGATCAGCGAGGCCGTGTTCCTCTCCACACGGGTGCTGGTGATGAGCGCCCGCCCGGGCCGCATCGTGGCCGAGTTCCCGGTGCCGTTCGAGTACCCCCGACTTCCCGAACTTCGCTTCGACCCCGAGTTCGCACGGCTGTCCGGTGAGATCTCACACCAACTTCGAGGTGCACACGCATGAGCATCGAGTCCACCGACCTCACCTCTCCAGCAGCACTCACTGGCGACGGTGTTCGGGTGCCCACCGAACTCGAGCTCGATGCTGCCCCGCCCGCGCCCGCCGTCAAGTTCGAGTGGAGCACGGTCATCGGCCCGTTCGTTTTGTTCGTGCTGTTCCTCGCCCTGTGGCAGTACATGCACCAGTCGGGCCTGCGCTACTGGTTCGACAAGCCCGGTTTCCTGATTCCTTCACCGGTCACGGTGGTCGACGAGTCATTCGTTCGAGCAGTACCAAGAGGCAAGCTGCTCAACGGGTTGATGTGGACGAGCATCGTGTCGTTCATCGGTCTGAGCGTGTCGATCGTCGTCGGTATGGGTCTGGCCGTGGTCATGGCCCGGGCTAAGTGGGCGGAGCGGTCCGTGTACCCGTATCTGGTGGCATTGCAAGCAATGCCGGTGCTCGCCATCGTCCCTGTGATCGCCGCCATCTTCGGCTACGGCCTCGGGCCTCGCGTGTTCGTGTGCGTGATGATCTCCATCTTCCCGATTGCCAGCAACACGCTCTTCGGCCTGCTCTCGGCCGACAAGGGCCAGCACGACCTGTTCACCCTCAGGGGTGTCTCTCGTTTCACCAGGCTGCGCAAGCTGCAATTGCCATCGGCGATGCCGGCGATCTTCACCGGCTTTCGCATCTCCGCCGGCCTTTCGGTGATCGGCGCCGTCGTCGGCGAACAGTTCTTCCGCGGTGGCAGCAAGCCGGGCATCGGCATCGTCATCGAGGAGTACCGCCAGAAGATCCGCTTCCCACAGATCTAC
>JANOQU010000286.1:0-3484 GCA_031422355.1 Actinomycetes bacterium | reverse complement strand
CTTGGAAGCGCTGATGAAGGACGAGCAGCAGCGCAAGATGGCGGAGTTGGCGCCTGTCTGAGCCCGAAGCCAAGCCTCGGCCGACCGTTTTAGAGCTCTTGCAGCTCGCCGCCGGCTACTTGGAAAAGAAAGGCGTCGCCTCCGCGCGGCGCGAGGCCGATGCTCTGTTGGGCCACGTGCTAGAGAAGGACCGCCTGCACTTGTACTTGGCCTTCGAAGAGCGGCCCAGTCAGACCGAGGTGGACCTTTTTCGCGCGGTGATGAAGCGGCGCGGTGAACGTGAGCGCCGACACCACGCGACTGGTTGCCTACACGACAGCGCAGGCCCACAGCAGTATCGAGAAGGGCTTGCGAATCGCCGGCGTGGGGTCCGATCACATGCGCATCGTCGCCCACGACGCGGCCTTCGGCATGCGGGTCGACGAATTGCAGCGGATGATCAGCGAGGATCGGGCAAATGGCCTTGTCCCGTTCTTCGTCTGCTCGACACGAGGCACGACGAGTTCCACGGCTTTCGATCCGACGCGCCAAATGGGCGCCATCTGCCAGCGCGAAGGGCTTTGGCTGCACGTCGACGCAGCAATGAGCGGAATCGCGGCGCTCGTTCCGGAACTTCGATGGGTCAACGACGGGCTCGAACTCGCCGACAGCTACTGCACCAACCCGCACAAATGGATGGGCGTCAATTTCGACTGCGATCTGTTCTGGACGGCAGACCGGGGCGCACTGCTCGGAGCGCTGAGCATCCTTCCCGAGTATCTGCGATCGAAAGCACTCGAAGCGGACGCAGCGATCGACTACCGCGACTGGCAGATTCCGCTGGGCCGCAGATTCCGGGCACTCAAGCTGTGGTTCACGCTGCGCTGTGACGGGGTCGAGCCAGTCCAGACCATGATTCGCGACCACGTCCAACTCACCCAGGACCTCGCTCAGTGGGTGACGGCCGATGACCGTTTCCGAGTCGATGCGCCACACCCGCTGAATCTGCTTTGCCTCTCGCTGCGAAGCGGCAGCGAGGACACTGATGCCCTCATCGCTGCGGCGAATGACACAGGCCGGGCGATGTTCACCCGCACGGTCCTCGACGGCGAGGTCAGCCTGCGGTTCTCCATCGGTGCCCGACTCACGGCACGAAACCACGTCGTCGCCGGTTGGGAACTGTTGCAGTCGCTGGCCTGAGCCCTCACTGCAACACCCGTCGTTGCAAAGCTGCCAACCGCGCGCTTGAATCTGCTCATCGGCATCCGCCGACGCTGCCCAAATCGGGCAGGCAAAGCTGGAGGACCACACATGCGGAACATCGCCCGTGTCCTCGTCGCAGTCACGAGTTTGTTGACTGTCGTGTCATTATCGGCCACCTCGATCGATGCGGGTGGTGGCGGGAGCGCCGCAATCGACGCTGCCTTCGTGCATCGCTTGCTGTTCGACACCTCGATCGGCGACTTCGGTTTCATTGCGGCGAACCGCACGGGTCCCGACGGCTCCGCCGGCGACGCCTGGTTCGATTGGTCCAACGACGGATGTTCAGCGCCATTGGTCGGCAATACAGGCCGCACCTTCAATTTCACGGAGGCCTGCCGACGGCACGACTTCGGGTACCGCAATGCCCGCCTGCTCGAACAGCGGTACGGGTCCGGTACGTCATGGAGCGGCGATGCGCGCAAACGAATCGATCAGCAGTTCATGTCCGACATGAAGCGCCATTGCAAGGGGCGGCGCCTGATCGACCGGCCGACGTGCTATTCGTGGGCGTACACGTTCTACACCGCAGTGCGGGTTGCCGGCGGCCCCTGAATCGGCGCCTCGATCAGCGACGACTCGAGTGGACCACATCGAGTAGTTCGCGCAGAATGCGTGCCGTGGCACCCCAGATCGTCTCGTCGTCGAGTTCGAAGAAATCCATTCGACGATCGAGCGGCGGGGTGCCCCAGCGCTCCTCGCGATAGGTGTTTGCTGCCGTCAATTCCAGAAGCGGGACCCACATGATTCGTGCCACCTCACGGTCGTGGGGCACGAGAAGCGGCCGTTCAGCCAACGTGGCAACGACGGGCAGAATGAAGCTTCTGCTGACGACGGTCGACAACGAACTGAGCTGGCCGTGAACCGTGGCTGCAGCCGGCGACAGGCCGACCTCTTCGTCGGCCTCACGTAGCGCAGCCATCACTGCGTCCTCACCCGGGTCGAGTCGGCCCCCTGGGAAACTGATCTCGCCGGCGTGGTGACGGAGATCGGTCGAACGTTTGGTCAGGAGCACCTCGGCGCCGGTCGGTCCATCAACCAGTGCAACCAGCACGGCGGATGGTCGGGCGTCCGGAAACGTCGGCGGCTGTGCAATTCGGTCGTGCGCAGTCGCCACAACGGCATCCGCCGCGTCGGTCGTTGACGCAGGCGGGGCCCCGATCCAGGGCGCTTCGTCGCCGTCGCGCCAAGCCGTCGGGCGTGGGACGAATTGAACACCGCCTGACCGTCGCTGCGGATTGCTCACCATGACTCGGGGCTACTCAGCTCAGGTGGCGGGTGACCAGCCGGTTCGGGTCAGTTCGTCGAGGACATCGGCAAGGCCCGCAGTCTTGAGGTTGGCCAGCACCTTGCCCGGTGCCTCCTCGCCGCGCTCGAAGCTCTGCCATGCGGCGACGAGCTTGGTCAGATCCGGTTCTGGGCGTTCGAACGACATCGCGCAAGGCTACGGCGCTCTGCTACGGCTTCGGTTTGGGTTTCGGGGTGGTCGCGGCTTTGCGCGCCCGGTACAAATTCACGCCCTTGCCCGCCAAGCGACCGGCGGTCCGACCGATTGTGTCAGCGGTCGTGCCATCGGGTAGCGGTCGAGGTGGCGCCGAGGCGGGCATCGCCGCGCTGGATCCGACACCGCTGGATCCGACACCGCTGGATCTGACACCGCTGGAACCGGCGTGGCTGGCCGAGTCGGCTCCCCTTCGCGGCTTCTTGGCGTGTTCGACAAAGTCACTCTGAGCCCAGATGACGCCCACCGCGACGGCGAGCAAGGCCATGATGAACCGGGTTCCGTTGTCGATCTCGACAAACGGTTGCACCGCGGCGAGCAGGATGAGTATCACCAGGCAAATGTCGAACAGCCGATGCATCCGCTTGCCGACGACTCGAAACGCGGACAGCGGACCCTTGCTGCAGGCCGTGTTGATCATGATCAGCCCGCCCAAAAGCGTGGGCACGGCCGGCGTTGGGCTCTGCAGTCCAGATGCCACGAATGCGGCGCCGATCAGATACTCCGCGGCCTGATGTATCCAGAACGGTCGCTTACCCGGAGTTCCCACCCCAACAAACTACCGCCGACAGCTGAGCCGACCATTGGCGGCATCGCTGCGACGTCACGTCCGACATCGGAGCGACAGGTAAAACAGCGGCGGCCCCGGACGTGTCGTCCGGGGCCGTCGCAAACGTGATGTGACGTCTGGGTGATTGCAATCCGCTGGGCGGATTACATCATTCCCATACCGCCCATACCGCC
>JANOQU010000285.1:0-4311 GCA_031422355.1 Actinomycetes bacterium | reverse complement strand
GCAATCGCCGCCGCCGGGTTGTGGACTGAGGGACCGATCGACGATGTCGACGAGTTCGAGTTCGATCGGGTGATGGCGGTCAACGTCAAGGGCGTGTTCTTCACCTGCAAGGCATGCGTGCCATCACTGCGAGCGACGAAGGGTTCGATCACTGTCATCGCGAGCGATGCCGGCCTCCAGGCCAACAAGGGCGCAGCGGTCTACTGCGCGTCCAAGGGTGCGGTGGTGCTGCTCGCCAAGACGCTCGCGCTCGACCTTGCTGGCGATGGGGTGCGGGTCAATGCGGTTTGTCCTGGTGACGTTCAAACGCCGATGCTGAAGTATCAAGCCGATGCCTTCGGTGACGGTGATCCTGCGACCTACCTCAAGGGCCTTCTCGCCAAATACCCGCAGGGAGACCTCGCCCGATTCACCCGACCCGAAGAGGTCGCAGAAATGCTTTGGTTCCTGGCCCAGCCTGCTGCACAACCCATCACGGGCGCAGCGCTCAGCATCGACTTCGGCCTCAGCGCAGGCATCCAGTAACACGAACGAGCAGGGGAGTGCGTATGGCAACGATCGGAAACCGTCGCGAAGTCGAGCCGGAGGTGTTGACCGATCTACGCGAGAAGATGTCCTACGGGTCGTACTTGCAACTCGACAGGCTGCTGGCGGCGCAGGTGCTGGCAAGCGTTCCGCCACATCACGATGAGTTGCTGTTCATTATCCAGCATCAGACGACCGAACTCTGGCTGAAGCTGATGTTGCACGAGTTGCGATCTGCGCGGCAGATGTTGATCGAGAATCAACTACCGCTCGCGCTGAAGCGGTTGGCCAGGGTCAAGCACATCCAAAAGTCGATGACCGAGCAGTGGTCGGTGCTGGCGACACTGACGCCGACCGAGTATGCGGAGTTTCGGGGCTTTCTGAACAACTCGTCCGGTTTCCAGTCACATCAGTACCGCGCCGTCGAGTTCATCCTCGGCAACAAGAACTCGTCGATGATCGAGGTCTTCAGGCACGACCCGATTGCTCAGGCGATGCTCCAGGAACTTCTGGAGCAGACCAGCGTCTACGACGAGTTCATCGGGTTTCTGGCGCGTCGCGGTCACGCAATTCCTCCTGAGTTGTTAAGCAGGGACTGGACCCAACCGCATCAGTTCTCTCAAGCGCTGGTGCGACCCCTGGTTGCGATCTACGAGGATCCGGAAGCGCATTGGCAGGAGTACGAGACGTGCGAGGAACTGCTCGACCTGGAGGAGAATTTCCAGCTTTGGCGATTCCGCCACGTCAAGACGGTGGAGCGAACGATCGGTCTGAAGCGCGGAACCGGTGGCTCGAGCGGCGTCCCATTTCTTCGGGCCGCCCTGGACCTGACGTTCTTCCCCGAGATCTATGCCGTCCGCACCGAAATCGGCTCCACAACTCGTTGATCCATCACCGCTCTGCTTTGGACGCGATTTCGTCCACCGGGCTACCGTCGAGATGTGCCCGACAATTGCGAGCCAGCCTTCACCCCCAACATCGACGAATTGCTCAGCAACAACCAGAGCTATGTCGGCCGGTTCGCCGATCACGATCTCGCCCTACGGCCGCGCCGACGACTTGCGATTGTTGCCTGTATGGACAGCCGGATGGACATCTTCGAAATGCTCGGGCTCGCCCACGGCGACGCCCACATCATCCGCAACGCGGGTGGAGTCGTCACCGACGACGTCGTGCGATCGCTGGTGCTGTCCCAGCGGCTGCTCGACACTCGAGAGATCGTTTTGCTACACCACACTGATTGCGGGTTGCAGAAGGTGGTCGAGGACGCGTTCCGCGACGAAATCGAGGCCGAGACCGGCGTCCGGCCCGAATGGCCGATCTACAGCTTCACCGATCCAGCAGCCGATGTCAGCGAGTCGATCCGTCGTTTGCAAAGCAACCCGTTCATCACCCACAAGAGCTTCATCCGCGGATTCGTCTACCAGGTCGACAACGGCAGCCTGGTCGAGGCATTCCTCTGATTCAACCGATGATCACAAAGGCTCCGCCACTGTCGACCAAGCCAACGAGGGCCTGACGCGGCGAGGAGTAGTGGACGACGCGGCTGCACGTGGCGGTCGCAGATGGCACTGGGCCGATGATGAGCGGCTGCTCGGCAAAGCCCATGTCGGGGACGAGCAATGGATCCGTCAACACCTCGATGTGCTCCGTTGCCGCCACTCCGGGCAACGAACAGCGAACGGTTGCGACGAGCGCTGCGCGCGTCAGCACGTCTCTCGGGACAGCAAGCTCACGCACCGAACTTGGCAACTCGCGTAGGCCGGGATCCAGGCTGCGCACCTGGCGAACGATCAACCTGGCCGGGTACGGCGTCAATCCGTCGTCGAGCCGGGGCCATCCGGGCTCCATCGTCTTGAACTCGAAGTCGAGCACCACCGTTTGCACGCGCTGCGGTTCGAGAAGCGACTCGTTCAGGCGAGTCCTCCAGAGGGCTGCGACCGACGCGATCTGACCGAACAGTTCGTAGGCAGCGGCGTCGTCGAGGACCTGCTCGTCGGCCTCCACGATGGTCGACCCGGCAAGGCGTTCGATCGAGATCATGCCGTTACTGCGGGTCATCCTGATGATCTCGGGCAGTTCGACATCGTTCGGATCCGGATTCGTGACAGCGACCGCCCCGGCCTGGACGTTGATCTCGACGACAGCATCGTCGGCTCCGCCACCTCGCAGGAACGAGAACGTGGCGACACCGTTGTTGCGTTCGAGGTCATCGTCGAAGCGCGCGTGAACGGTCAGCCCCATTGCGCCGCTGAGGTGATCGATCTTGGCGAGACTGCGTTCTTCGAACGCCTCGAAGCTCCAGTACGAACCCCACGCTCGCAGGATCGCTCGCTCCACGGTGTTGTCGCGATCGTCCTCCTCGTCGAGTTGTTCCGGTTGCAAGTACCCGGTGTAGGACGTGTAGAGGCCGGCCCCGTTGAAGCCCTCGATGTCCTCGACGGAACTCGACGATCGGAACCGCAGACCAGCGGACACGTTATAGCTCGCATAGGTTCTTTCGAGTTCTGTCGTGATCACCTGCAGGGTCTCAGGATCGATCGCTGAGGACTCGATCAACGCCCTGATACCGCCTGCTGCCAGGACGACGCCCACGGCTGTACCCGGAGGGTTTGTTGAAGTGAATTCGTCTGCGAACGCGGAATCGCGATCGGAGGGGAATCGGACCGCATAGTCCTCGGTCCCTTCGAGAATCAGCCACCGGGCGCGGGGGTCCTTGACGACTTCTCTGTTGGTGATCGAGGCTGCAAGAGTCGAACGGATCGGGGCGATGTGTTCGATGTAGGGGCGAATGGTGATCGCCAACGGGTCCGGAGGCGGCGTCAGACCTGGCGTGGACAAGAGGGTGAGGAAGCCCGCCGACTTCCCGCCGAGTGCCGAGGTCCACGCGGCAATGTCCGCTTCGGTCAGGCCGTCGGCTGACAGTTGAGCGACGAGATCCGCGAGGTCGACGACCAGTGGCATGTCGGCCACGTCGACCGGCGGTACTGCGATCGGTGTCGGTATCTGACGGTCCGCCCATTCGTCATATTGTTCGGCGCTGATCAGCGCGATCCGCATTGTCGAGCCTCGGGTGATGACGATGGCGTAGGCGTGCACCCGAGCAGCCTGCAGCAAACCGGCGTCATCGTGGATGCCAGCCTGCGATGCATTCGGGATTCCTCGATTCCTGGCCAACAGGTTGATGTGGGCGAGCGGGGTTTGAGGGTCCGATGTGATCATGGCACTTGCCGGCGGCAGCCAGTCCGGTACGTGCTCGGTGATCACGATGTCGGTGGACGTCGCATCGCCGAGCGCTGCTCCGCCCTCGCCGACGTACAGCAATCGCCCCGCTGCGACTCCCTCGTTGTACACCGCAACAGTCCCTGTCGGCACCAACTCGCCGAAGCGCACGATTCGGTCATGGTAGGGGAGTCGGTCCGCTTCCATCCGTTGGGCGATCTGCTCCTGTTGTGGTGAGCGAACCACCCACTCCAACGCGACGGCCACCTCGGCCGGCAGAACGGGCTGGAGTCGGAGGAAGAATTGGGCGACGATTTCCGGGGTGACCGTGTCGGTGAACTCCAACTCCAACAACCAATGGTCGGCTCGGCCGGCGACGGGGTCAGCAATCCTCACGATCGATCCGGCGCCGATTTTTCGTGGGATTTCATCAAGGGCGAGATCGTAAAAATCGGTTGCGTACAAACGATCCTCGATAAAGGTCAAGTCGAGCGGCAGATCGGCCTCCGGCATCGCAGATGCCCACCGATAGATCTCGTCGATGGTCGGGAATCGTCGGCCGTT
>JANOQU010000284.1:0-2645 GCA_031422355.1 Actinomycetes bacterium | reverse complement strand
TCGGCGCCCCGGGGGACGACCCGATGCTTGCAACAATGCTCCCGCCAGGGATCGATCGTGCAAGCGTTGCCAATCCGAACGCAGCGCCGAGACTGGTATTCTGCGCGGATGCCCGTCACTGATGGTTGGACCCGCCGAGCGGTCCGTACTGTGCTCATCGGCGCGGCCTTTATGCTCGGCGCGTCGATCACTTCCATGGTCGTCGCATTCCACAGCCGGGATTGCTCAGGGCTTGCTCGGGAGCTGACGTTCTTTCCTCCTGGCCTTCGATGCTCTGGGCCAAAGGACGATTACCAAGTTCCATGGGGGAATGGTGTGAGCAGCGGAGCCTTGCTTCTGGTGCTCGTCGGCGGCCTGATTGCTGTGGCCCTCGTCTATCGCATTCTGGATTCCAGAGCTCGGCGACCGCCGAGCCCGACGTGATCGTACCTCGAACGGTTGGTGGCGCTGGACGGTTCTGCAACGAGCAGCGGTTGGCGAACCACCTCTGGCTCGGGTTGCCGCTCCCGTTGTAGTCGGCGGCTGCGTCGACAGCACAGGCTGCACGCTCATCGGTGCGAAAATCGTCGCTGCTCGTGATGCTTCCGACTCCTGACTGGAACATCGACCAATTTCTGCGTCGATCGCGATACGAACCCAACGGCAAGGTAGCGAGCCAAGAGTGGCTCAGGCAGTGATCGCTGTTGCGGCGGACGGCAGCTACACGGTGCACAAGAGGCGCTTCGAACACCTCGTCAACCACTGAATGCGCTTGTGTCGGTGTTCACGGGAGTGGCGGCAAGTGGCAACCGACCTAACGATCGTTCGGAACGGAATCGCCAGAGCGGTCTGTCCGTACGCTCAAGCGCAAGGTCCCTGGCAGGTCAGCGGATAGATCGATAGCCGCGGTCGGCGAGCCACGCTCTTGCGCGGCCGATGCGGGTGTCGTCGCGGAAGCGATGCCAGCGCGTGTACTCGTCCTCGTGTCGGCTGAGTTCGGTTTGGAAGCGTCGAAAGGCTCCCGATCCGCTGAGCGTGTCGAGCAGCCGCGAAGCAAGCCCGGCGCTCTCGATCGTGTCGACGAACCGCCCCATCACTGCATACGCGGCCCTCGAACCGGTGCCGACGACGGGCAGCCACCTGTCCGAGTCATCGGCGTCGAAATCATCGGGTTCCTGTCCGGCATCGAACAGTTCACCCGGCCACACGATGCCGATCGTGAGATCGATGTACGACTCGGGCCACGGTGACTGATCGAGAGCTTCGCCCAGTTCGTCCAGTTCGACTGGCAACACGAGCAACTCCGAAGCCGTTTCGTTGCGGACGTGGCCGAGTTCGGCGATCAGCTCAGAATCGCCCGACCATTGGCGATGCGACAGCGCATCGACCAACTTCCGCAGAAAGGATGAGCACGGACGACGGCGCACAACGAAGGACCGCCTGCCCCGCGTGCTGCAACCCATCGGCCGGTGCACCGTCAGCAAGAACGCGTTCGACGGCCGACGCGTCGTTGCCTGCGACACGAAGCGACTTCAGCCAAGCGTCGCGGCTCATGTTCGTACCCGGCGGCCAGACGTCATGCCCGAAGGCTAGACCGCGGTTCACTACCGTCGACGGCTTGTTTGACGCGTTCAAAGCGGGCAGAATTTGCTCGTGATGATTCGGTGGGGGCAGCTCCGCGTCCGTGGGCTGACCCTGGCGGCGGTGCTTCTGCTGGCCGGTTGCGCGCCGTCGAACGATGCTGGTGACCATGGCGCCTCCGAACCGCCATCGACGAGCACGAACTCGACGAACTCGACGAACTCGACGACCGCAGCCGTGGCGACGATTCCCGCTGATATTTCGCCCTCTCCTGGTTGCCGCTGCCCTCCGACGAATAGTGGCTGACAACAGTGGCTCTGCGCGCTCGTTCAAGTCCGTGGCAATTGTCGATGTTCTCGGGCACGCCGCTGGCAGTGGAATTGTCGAGTTCGGCACGTCATCGAGGCCGTTGGCAAGCGCCGAGCGTGAGGCCCTTCGTAATGGACTCGCGCCTCGGACGGTTACTTTCGTCGGTCGCGATCAGGCTCAACCAGGTGTTGCCGATGAAAGCTGGCAGGCAGTGCTCGTACTGGCGACGCCGGTGATCGAGGCTGCAACGATCACGGTCACGTCAGAGCTGTGGTGCGGCGAGCCATCCGGCAATTGCTCCGAGGGTGGAAGCGCAACAGTGGCAGCGAACCCCGATGGGACGTGGTCCGTCACCAAGTCGAACGGCGGCTGGGTCAGCTGAGCGAGCCGCAAGTTGTCGTTGCGCGGGCGCGTGTCAGGCTCGACCGATGAATGGGTTCGAGATACGCGCCGCCACACGTGCTGACGCCGATGCAGTTGCGGACTATCACGAGCGCTGCTTCAGAGCGACCTATTCGTCGCAGCTGCTGGCTGGCGAGTTCGGAGTACCCGACCTCGCGGGTACGAGGCAGCAACTTCACGATTGGTTCCTTCCCGGGTCCGGGCTGGAGACTCGGGTGGCCGTCGCCAATGGTGGGGCGGTCGGTCATGTCACGTTGTGCGGACACCAACTCGTTCATCTGTTCGTCGAGCCCGACCATCAGCACATTGGCCTCGGCAAACACCTGCTCGCGCTGGGCGAGGCGATGATCGCCGCCGGAGGCCACATGGAGTTC
>JANOQU010000283.1:0-5549 GCA_031422355.1 Actinomycetes bacterium | reverse complement strand
GAGCGACGAGTTGGCAGAACGCGTGCAGCGTCTGGAAGACCGATTGGAGATCCAGCAACTATTCGTCGACTACGGCCAGCACCTCGACGCAGGCGACTTCGATGCGTATGCGGATCTCTTTGCCGACGACGGCGAGGTTTTCCTCGGTCCACTCGGTCGGGCAAAGGGGCGCGACGAAATCAAGGCGCTGATGACCGCGACACTTGCTGGCCAGCAGGGCAACACCTTCCACCTGATCACGAGCCCGATCGTGGCGATCGACGGCGATACGGCGACATCGACCGTGATGTGGACGGTGATCGGCCGAGACGCGGTCGGCGCGCCGGTGCTGACGATGCTCGGTCATCACCGCGATGTCCTGACTCGTTCTGCGGTTGGCTGGCGGTTCCAACAACGCAAAGGTTTCATCGACATCCCGGCGCGCTATCCAGCGGCGCAGCCGTGATGGGCAAGCCAGGTCGGGTCAGGCGATAGTCGTTTGGGGAATATTCCGCGCGGTACGGTGCACGGGTGCAACGTGTGTGGCTGATTCGGGCGGGCAACGACGCCGAGGAACTCGATCCGATGCGGTCGGCGGGGCTGATCGGCGTGCGCTATCTCGAGGTCGGTGACGCAACGACGATGACGTCGGCAGAGATCGAACAGGCACTCGTCGATGCCAATCGCGCCGCGCCTGGTCAACTCCGCGCTGAGATCCAATCGTTTGCCAACGAGGTCAAGCTCGGCGACCTCGTGGTGACCCCGAATACGAACCGCGGCGAAGTCTGGCTCTCGGTCATCACTGGCAGCTACCAATTCGATCCGTACCCGGCCATCGATGGGTACTTCCATACACGGACTGTCGACTGGCTTGGCTGGCTGGACCGTGAAGCTCGATGGATGAACGACCAGTTGAAGGTCATCGATCGGCCGGTCATGCTCGCAGAGTTGTACAACCGGGAATGGTGGTGGAAGCACCTCGATGCGAAGGAACTGACGACAGTTCCTCGCGCACCGCAGGCCGCCTCGATCGCTCGGTCGGCCGCATCTTCGAGCCGCACCAGGACTCCTCGTCCAGCGTCGGCTTCGAGGCCGAAGCCGCCTGTGAAGCCCAAGCCGCCGACACGGCCAAAGCCCACAGAGATGATCCTGTGCGCCGGACAATGTGGTCTGCAATGGGCTCCGCAGGTCCTGATCGACGGCCTGTGTCCGGATTGTCGCGGCGACTGAGAACGCTCGATTCAGGGAGTGCCGTGGTCGGAATCATCTCTCAAAGAAATCGAGTCAGCGTTGAGCGGGAGTCATATAGAACCACACCGCAGACTTGGCCCCTGACTCGCGGATCGCATGGCGCGCCGCAAGGATTGCGCGACCAGCGTGGGTTTGCTCGTAGAACCAATCTTCGAGTGCTCGTGGCCCGGGCAGCGGGCCGTTGACCAGTTCGAGCGCTGCCTCTTCGTAGTACGTGCGGATGTCGTGACACACGGCGGTGGTGTTCCCGCCGGGAATACCGGCTTCCTTCCAGTCAGCACCTTCTGCAATCGCGACCAGAATCCCGAGCGCAGCCGGAACAGCGTCAGCGCCGATCACGCGGCCAACCGAGGTAACTCCACGCCGCGCAGCGCAACGGTCGTAGGCCTTGCGCAAACCGCGAGCTTCGTCGACGGCCGGTGCAAGATTCGGGTCGAACCGCGGCGGCAGGGTGCAGGAAACGGGCTCGGTCTCGGTCTCGGTCTCGATCACGACGGGATGGTCGACGAGCACCGGGCCCGATTGCTCGTCGAGCAGAGCGAACGCACGTGTCAACACGTCGTGCTGGAACGTTGGGTCGTCAGGATGGCCGAGCGGGCGTCCGAGGGGGAACTCGCAGTGCAGGGCGCGCGGTGGCGCAACGTTCACTGCCATTTCGCGCACTGACGACAACACGATCGTGGCGATGCCGGCGGCTTCGAAGACATGGGCGAGCACACTCACGGTGCGCGTGCACAGCGGTCAAACGGGAGTGAGTATGACGACGTCGACTCCATCAGCGCGCAATTCAGCGGCCGCCGCTGGACCGGTGTCGAGACGGATCGTCGAGACGTCGTCGGGTTGGTTACCAGCGAAGGAGACGTGGCGTGGCGCAACTGCGCCGATCACGCCCCGGTCGGCGAGTTCGTTCAGGCGGTCGATCGGGAACACCACGTTCAGGTCGATCGCGAATGCGGAGCGATCGAAGTTCGGGCTCCAATGACCGAGGACGAGGTCGCGCCGATCACTGGCGATCAATCGATAGCCGGTGTCGCCCCCTTCAAATCCGGCGTCGTCAGCGGTGTGTATTGCGGCCGATGTCACGATCGCCACTGTTGCCGACGACAGCGGTGGTGGAATCACGAACGCCGGGTTGGAAAACTGCGGGGCCGGCAGCGACGCCGAATGGGCCCTCATCATCTGATCGCCGTTCATATCCTCCGGTCTATGCCGAAGCCTCGCCGAGCAACGAGTCGAGCGTTGCGTCATCGATCGCACCGAGCACCGTCTCGGTCGAGCCATCGGCGCTGAAGACCACCAGCGCCGGCTGAACCGGTACGCCGAATCGAGCGAAGACTTCCCCAGGATCATCACTGATCTGCGGGAACGACAACGAGTACTTATCGATGAATCCCTGAAATGACGACTCGTCACCCGTCCAGGCGACACCGACGAAGTCGACCTGCCCGGCCCACCGTTGCGCTGCAGCTTCGACCGAAGGTGCTTCCCGGTTACAGACGCTTCAAGTGGGTGCCCAGAACCAAAACGCCGTCGGGCGTCCGGCCGCGGAAGCGCCGCTGTATTCGCCGCCACCGACGAGTGTTGCTGTGAAGTCCAACACTGATGGTGTCGTTGCGCTCGTCGGGCTCACCTCGGCGGGCGCGACGACCGATGTCGACCCTGCATCCGATCCCGAACTGGAGCTTTCGTTCGATCCGCACCCAGCAAGCACAGTCATTGCCGCGACCGCCATACATGAGATGTTGCGGGCGGCTGATCTCACCTGATCATCCTGGCATCAGATAGTCGACGGACACTGGTCGCCCGAGGTTTGTTGTGCAAACGTTTCGATTCGGCTGTCATGCCGCCAGTAGCGGCTTCAAGGTTGGTTCCATCGAGAGCCATGGATGGTCCTGCCGCTGGTCGATCGTGCCATCTGCCCGCCAGCCGGCGAGGTCGGCCAGGATTCGACACGCTTGAAGCCGCCGGTACCAATCCAGCGTGTCGCTGTCGATCGGTCGCGGCCCGACCCGCTGGTACGTCGTCAGAAACCGGTTCGCGAGGCGCTGGGCGGCGGCGTTCACAATTGGTCGAAGTGACTTCGGAGCGGCAAGCGGGGGATTCGACATGAGCAGGTGGGTGAACGCAAGGTCGTACGCAGGATGCGCGATCTGGCCGGCGGTCCAATCGAGCACGACGATTCCGCCGTCGTTGGCGAGAATGTTGAACGGATGAAGATCTCCGTGGCAGACCACGTCACCTCCGGCAGCGGGGCGCGTCGTTGCCAGCCGCTCGACGAAACGACGGAGTGCGCGGTCAGAAAGATCCTTGGAGCGGTCGATGTAGTTGCCGAGAAGACCGTCGACGCCCGGCCGACGTTCGCCGAGTTCTTCCAGGGCCGCGCTGATCGGGGCGGGATCCAACCGGTGAAGCTCTGCCGCAGCGCGGGCGAGCGTGTCGGGCAGAGACGTCGCAAGTTTGGGAAGTGCACTCAGGACGCGGATGCCATTCAGGCCGCTGAGCAACGGCTGACCGTCAGCGTGTTCCATGACCGACCACGCCCGTCGAGCCGTGGTTGGTGCGATGTCTCTGGCGAAGATCGCAGGTGTGGGAAACCCCTGCTCGTGCACACACGATTGGAACGTGGCCTCCCAGGCCGCCAAGGCTGCGTCCGGCGCAAGCCGAAGGACGATCCGTTCGGGAAGTGAGCCATTCGTCTCGGGAGAGAACGCGACGCTCCACATCTCGGCCCAGAACCCACCGCTGAGCCGTGTCGGAACACCCTCAATCGCCAATCCAGGCGCGGCGAAATCGGAGCGAAGGCGTTCTATGACGGCCGCGAGTTCGTCGGGAAGGTTGACGTCGGCGGTGCTGTGGGCAATACTCACGTTCATGACCGTAACGGTAAATACCGGCAATGTCTAGAGAATCTTCCATCGATTGGTCGATCGACGAGCTCGCCGCGCTGGCCGGGGTGCCGACCCGAACCGTGCGCGAGTACCGCACGCTGGGATTGATCGACCCCCCTCGAAAGGTCGGACGCGTCGGCCGATACGACGAATCGCATCGTCGCCGCCTGCAATTGATCGCCCGCCTCCAAGATCGGGGCTACTCCCTTGCCGCGATCAAGGACCTGTGTACTGCTGCGGCATCGGGCCGAACGCTGGACGACGTGCTCGACGAGTCAGGATCGGTCACCATCGACGATGGTGCCGTTGCGTACTCGCGGTCAGAGATCGTGGCGATCCTGCCGGCCCTGGCTGACGAGGCCGTTCGTTCATCCGCGATCGATGCCGAACTCGTCGCGGCGGAGGGCGAGCGATGGCTGGTACGGGCGCCATCACTGCTCGCACTGGTCGCCGACCTGATCGCGTTCGGTGCCAGCCCGCACGCCTCGATCCGAATGGCCGCCGGCTTCGCGGATGGGGCACGCGTCCAAGCTGCGGCGTTCGCAAACCTCTTCGTCGAAGAATTGTGGACGCAGGACCAGAGCGGCGACGCATTGGCGACGACCGTGTCGAACGGCCGGCGGGCGCGCCTTCAGTTGTCGCAAGCCGTCGCGTCGTTGGTCGTGCATCACATCGGCCTTCAACTGCGCGCCAGAGCGGATCAGCCAGGCGGCCGAGGTCTCAACCGACTCGTCGACGACGTGCGCGTGGGTGTCGTGCGCACCGCCCGCCCGTCTCGGCCGAGCCTCGCTTGACGGCCGATTGCAGAGTCAATCCCTCACGGCGCGATCGTGCAAGCAGCCGACTTGGCGATGACGGTCAGGCGAGGTAGGCGTCGATGTCGGTGGCTTTGACGCTGGCATGGACCTCGTCACCGGGACGCAGGGCGAGGGAGTTCAGCGCGGCAGTGGTGATCTCAGCGGTGAGTCGCAGCGCACCCTCGACCCCGATTCTGACTCGGTCACCGAGGCGGTCGACGTCGCCGACGATGCCCGGCCATGTGTTGCGGGGGCTGGACTCTGCCGGTGGGGTTCGGCTCAAGGTGATCGCTTGTGGACGTACGACCGCGAACGACTTCCCGTCAGGCGCATCGGCGATCACCACGGACGCGCCATTGTCGGTGATCAGAACCCCGTTGGTCACCGTGCCGACCACCAGATTCGTGCCGACGAGATCGGCGACGTAGCGCGATCGTGGATGAGCCGTCACCTCGCTGATCGTGCCGACCTGCACGATCCGACCCGCGTCCAGAATCGCGACCCGGTCCGCCAACGCGTAGGCATCGACGGGATCATGGGTGACCAGAACACGCATGCCGTCGAAGGATTCGAGATGACTGCGAAGGTCGCGCCGAACGCTGCCACGGGTGCCAGCGTCGAGCGCAGCGAGCGG
>JANOQU010000282.1:0-4759 GCA_031422355.1 Actinomycetes bacterium | reverse complement strand
GTGAAAGCGCAGCACCGCAGGATGGGTGTCGTTGCTCAAGCCTGATGGAGCGAGCCGGTCCGCGATCAACAAGTTCAGTACCACTAAGACCATGAACAGAAAGGCGAACCCGCCGAAGAGGAGCAGCTTGGACGTGAGGATGCCCCAGAACACATCGGTCCGGCCCAGGTTCTGGTGCCAGAGGAAGTCGATATAGAAACCTGCGATGGCCCGGGATCCGATCAGCAGGACCACGACAAGTGCAGCTGCGATGATCAGGTATGTCCGGCCCCGATCACTGAATCGGCGGCGGCGCTTGGGCCGGATGACGCGTGGGGGCAGATCGGCAGGGTCTCGCACAGGGGCGAGGCTAACGGGAGTTACGTCGTCGCAACAGTCAATGCGCCGCGGTCGTACGCGAGTCGCACGATCTCTTCGACATGCTCGTCGATCCGGTGCGTCTTCCATTCGCGGTACAGCGACTTGACCTGACTGGACAGCTCCGCGTTGTCGCCGGCCGCCTTGTCGATACAGCGAGTCAGACGTTCGCGCAACGGCGCGACGATTTCGTTGGTCACAGCGTCCGTGGCGGGACCAACGATCGCCGGATTCCGTCCGTCATCGCCGCCTTTGGCCCCAGCGACCGAGGCCGCCATCAGTTCATTTCGAACGGCTTCGGCATAGCGATCTGACTGCTCTGCCTCCCACGGCACGAGTGCGTCGATCGCCCGTACCGGCTCCTTGCGGCGCAAGGTATCGAGGACTTCATTCTGCTCGTCGGCGAGCACCCGCTTCAACTTCCTGGCCACCGATACGATCAACGGAACGATCAACTCTTCCGGGTCCGGAGCTGTGACGCCATCGGCCGACTCGTCCGAAGCCGCGTCCTCGGCAACGTCGGCAACCTCGATCTCGGTGACATCGGCGGTGCCGTCCGCTGGCACGCTGTCGTCGACAACTGTTTGCAGGGCAGTGTCGTGATCCGCAACCTTGCGAGCAACGGTGTCGGACCTGGAGGCACGAAGCCTGGCAAACAGATCGTCAACCGTTCCACCCGGTACCGGTGCCGATTCGGCAACGTCGGCTGCATCGTCGTTGGCAACGTCGTTGCCATCGTTGGCATCGATCAATTCCATGCCGCCGTCGAAGGGATCAACGGATTCGGCGGATTCGGCAACGCCATCATCGACGCCGACTGCCGGCGCTGCCCATACGTCTGAAACTTCGCCCGGCGCAGCATCGGCATCAAAGACCTCAGGCACGGCGAGTTCGTCCTGCTCGGAAACGTCCATCGACGCAACCTGAACCACAGCGATCTCGATCGCTACGACCTCGACGTCGACCTCTACGGCCTCGGCGCCTACCTCAGCCTCTACCTCGACGTCGTCATCTGACTCGTCGCCGATGTTGGGCACGATCGAGAGCACAACGGTGTTATCCGCATCGTCGGTGATGTCATCGACCATCTCGCCAGACCCATCCGTTGCGCCGCGGGTCTCTCCAACGAATGACACATCAGTAAGCCGCGGCGGTTGCGTCTTACCCGGGACCATGACCGGCACCGGTCCGGTCGTGGGCGACAGATTGACGTACTCGTTCGGTTCGCCGAGCGGCGTGAGCTCTGCCATCACCTCAACGGCAGCGATCCGCGACCGTTCAAACGCCTGCAACAAACGGTCGCGGCCGTGAATCAATTGCTCGATCTGCTGGCGGGCCAACTCACGGCGCCGGGCCAACTCACTGAGCACCCGCTCGCGGTACGCACGGGCCTCGTTGACCATGTCGCGTCCCTGTTGCTTGGCCATCTGCAGTTCGGCCTCTGAGTCCGCTGACGCGTCCTGGCGGCGACGGGCAGCTTCGATCTCTGCTTCCTCTCGCAACCGCTGGGCCTCGTCGGTCGCCTCTCGCAGCAGGCGGGCGGAACCCTCTTCGGCCCGGCCGCGGATCTGTGTGGCGGCCTCGCGGGCGGTGGTCAGAACCCGCGCGGCTTCCTCTCCGAGCAATCTGGTGGCAGTGTCCTCGTCGATGGTCGCAACGTTCAACGAACTGGCGTGCTGCGCCGCGCGCAGTTCTCGCTCTAAGAAACGCTCACGCTCCTGCAACCGCGCTTGCTCGGCAGCGACCATCCGCAGGAAATCGCGGACCTCTGACTGGTCGTAGCCGCGACGCGACGTCGGAAATTGCGCCGACGACACCGATGCCGGCGAGGCCGGATCTGGGCGCGAGAAGGAGATGGCCATGAGCGGAAGCGTAGAACTGTCAGCACCTCAAGTGGTGGCAATCGAATACATGACGCTGACGAGCGTCAACTGAGCGGTTCGAAGTCCTTGCCAGGTTGCCCGATTTCGTTTGAGTTGCCGCCGATTTCAGGAGACGCAAGGACATCGAGCGCCTCATCCAGGGTGGCCACCGTGATGATCTGGACCTCGCCCTCGACGACGGCGCGGGCCGCGGCGAGACTCTCGTCAGATTGCGAGGCCGGCACGATGAAGAACTTGGTCCCGGTCTGGCGGACCGCTGACGCCTTCTGGGCGAGCCCACCGATCGCCCCGACGTTTCCCTCGATGTCGATCTCACCGGTCACGGCGATCGTCTTGCCACCCGTGAGGTCACCGGGCGTCAACTCGTCGATCAGTGTCAACGTAAATGCCAGCCCCGCTGACGGTCCACCGATTCCATCGGTGGCAATTGTGATCGGGAACGGCGAGTTGTCGACGGTGGTGGTATCGAGCGGGATGAAGCCGATGATGGTGCGGTCCGGGTCGTCGGGCGATGAGGTCAGTTCGACGTCGCCCGACTGGGTTCCGTCGGTCCCGGGCCGGATGTATTCGACGGTGACCACATCTCCCGGCTCGAGTCCGGCAAGGATCGGCATCAAGTCAGAGACCGTCTCGATCTTCTCGCCATCGATGCTGACCAACTCGTCGTCAGGATCCAACACGTCACTGGACGGCGCTTCGGCGGCGCATGCAGTGCCTTCGGCGTTGGCCTCGATGCAGACGAATTGGTCGATGATGATGGCCCCCTGTTTCTTCTCGACCGGAAAGCCGAGCTTCGACAGTGCCACGAATTCGGCTGCCTGCTGGGCCGAAAACATCTGCCGCCGACCGCGTGTCTGTAACTGTTGGGGCGTACTGGTGCCGTAGATGTCCTCGTAGGTCCGCAGCGAGATGTCGTCGTCGTTGCGGAACATCAACCAGCTCAGCAATGACAGCTCCGGCTGACGAATCGTGACGAACAAGATCTGTCCGTTCGCCGGATAGCGCTGCACGCCTTCCAAAGTGATCCGCGATTCGACCTCTTCGGCGTCAGATGGCACGATCGCATACGGCCGCTTGATCGATTCGAGCCGGGACGCCGTGAAGAACGATGCAAGCAAAACCCCGACGAGCACGACCATCGCGATACCTGCCAACGGCACCGCCCACCAGCGGTGTATGGGGTTGGGCGCGATACCCACCACGGGCTCTACAAGTACCATCTGTTGTTGCGTGTCGCTCACCGTTCTGACCACCCGTGCCGCCTGGATCACAGGCCTCGCCATGTTGGCACTTCTGTGCCTCGGATGGCGAAAGACTGCCAGAGCGGCCCCCAAGATTCCACGCGGTCGTCGGTCACCTCAGGCCGGATTCGCAGTCACCGAGATTGCCGCGCCGTCCTATCGACGCACCGCTGTGTGGCGGAGGCTGTGGGCACTGGGTGGAACTGGTTTCTTGACCGCTCTGACAGGTGCCATCATCGCGATCGTGATCGCGTTCACCGTCTCCACCGCCGTCACCACGCTCTCGGATCTGTTGAAGCGATGAACGCCGACACCGTCCCCATCCCCGTGGCCCATCGCCGTCGGATCATCGCCCTCGCTGGCCATATGGGTGATCCCGATACCGCTCGCGCAGGCCTCGCCGACCCCGAGCCTGCTGTGCGCGGTACGGCTCTCGGCGCGCTGCATCGTCTCGGTGCACTGCGAACCCACGAACTCACAGCCAGTTTCCGCGACGCCTCGCCGCCTGTCCGTCGACGGGCCGCGGAGGTCGCGGCCAACTATCCGACGATCTCGATGCGGGAGTTGCTCGATGACCTCGACCCCACGGTCGTCGAGGTTGCGGCGTGGTCGTGTGGCGAACATGAGGTTGTCGACGACGATGTGCTCCTTCGCCTGATCGAACTCGCTGGCAGCCACGACGATGCCCTCGTTCGAGAGGCGAGCGTCGCAGCACTGGGGGCAATCGGCGACGAGCGCGGACTGACCGCGATTCTGGCCGGTTGCAACGACAAGCCTGCTGTCCGTCGGCGCGCTGTCTTGGCTCTCGCCCCCTTCGAAGGAGACCTCGTCGACGCTGCACTCGCTGCCGCCCAAGTCGACCGAGACTGGCAAGTTCGCCAAGCCGCCGAAGATCTGACCCGCCCGTGACCGTCAGCGGTTAATTCGTGCCGCCGGCCTCGGCGAGCGAGGACTGGGTCACGGTGCGGGACATCACGATCACCCCGACCGCCACGCACCCTGCAGCCGCGAGATAGGGAATCCGCTGATTCGAATTCTGGGCAATGATGCCGCCGACGGCAGCCCCGACCGGCATTGCCCCCCAGGCGAACCAGCGATAGACACTGTTGACCCGTCCGAAAATCGCCGCCGGCACGAGTTGCTGGCGCAACGACACCGTGCCGATGTTCCACAGCGTTACGGCGAATACGCCCAGTGTTTCGGCGATCAACACAGTGACAAGGATCGGGAACAACCCGATCGTGGCCATCACGATGACCCACCCGATTGCGGTGACGT
>JANOQU010000281.1:0-10370 GCA_031422355.1 Actinomycetes bacterium | reverse complement strand
CCTTGCGCCATCGGATGTTGTGTTTCTCGCCAACCATCTCCAGGGACTCGAAGCGGTCAAGGTGATCACTGACGCCGGGTTCGAAGTCCAACACGTTTTCGGAACAACTGAAGCCGAGAAACGGGCACGCAAGCTGCGGTTCTGGGGATCGGCCGAGGGAGTGAAGGGTTGTACCGTTCAGAGCTTCAAAGGCTGGGAGTCTCGGGCGGTGGTGATGTCCGTCGGCTGGGGCGAAGAGGCCCGTCGTCTGATCTACGTCGGCCTCACGCGGGTCAAGGGTGATCGCCGCAACCGCAGCGCATTCGTCACGGTGGTCAACAGCGATCATGCACTTCGCAGCTTCCAACAACGATTCGAACGAAGCGCGTGAATTGTCGTCGACGTGCAGCTCGAGAACACACTGCACACGACTTCGGCGACTCGCAGCCGGTGCTACGTTCTTGCCATGTCGCGAACCGGACGATGCCTTTGCGGCCAGGTGACCTACGAGATCGTCGGCGACCTTCTGGCCACGGTGGTCTGTCACTGTGATCATTGCCAGCGGCAAAGTGGCGGGGCGTTCTCGGTCAACCTCGTCGTGCACGAGACGCAGTTGGCCGTGTCCGGCACCCTCAGCACGTTCGAGGATCGTGGCGAGAACGATGACGCCGTGTACGTGCATCGCCGCTTCTGTGGTCAGTGCGGCTCGCCGATCGTGTCCGCCCTTGCGACCCCGCCGGGTGTTCTAGCCGTCAAAGCGGGAACGCTCGACGACCGGTCCGATGTGACCCCGACCGTCGAAGCATGGTGCGAGCACAGGCAGCCCTGGGCGTTACTTCCGGGCATGACGGCGTCGCTAGCGAGAGAGTGACGCTCAGATTCAGCGCGAGGAGGTCAACACTGGCAGCAGCGCCTCGGCAACTTCGGCCGGTCGCTCCTCATGAGAGAACAAGCCAGCACCCTCGACCACACTGAGGCGGGCGTTGCTGAAGTCGGCGACCATCTCGCGGGCCCATTTGACGGGGAAGAAGCGGTCCTGCTCACCCCAGACCAGTTGGACGGGGACATCGATTCCTCGGTGCAGCTCGCGAAGCTGATGGACGAGTTGGTAGTCGAAGCTTCGCAAGAGGTGGATTGCAGCGTCGCGATGCGGACGGGATCGATGAAGAGGCTGGAGGAAGAACTCGTCGAACTCGCCGTCGAGCAACGAGGGATCGGCGAACGCGTCGCCGAGCACGAGCCGGTTACGGCGCAGACGCGGCCGACCAGCAAGCCAGCCCAGTCCGGCGCCGAACCCGGGAACACGCCGGCCGGCGATGAATGACTTGAACTTCCAACTGAGGCCTGTCGACTGCTCGGTGTCGATCAAGCCGAGGGCTCGCAGACGTGGATCGCCGGCAACGGCATGGCGGGCGATCAAGCCACCGCTGTCGTGACCGACAACGGCGACGTCATTCAAGTCGAGCAGGTCGAGCGTTCGTCGAACACTGTGGATGTGGTTCGCGATCGTCAGCGGTGTGTCTTCGGCGAATCGGCTGGATCCCGCTCCGGGGAGATCGATCACGTGACAGGTGACGTGATCGGCCAGGTGGGGGAGCAGGGTGCGGTAAGTCGCCCCGCTGACGGGCCAGCCGTGGACGAACAACACGTCGGGTCCGCTGCCGACGCGTCGATACGCGACCTCACCGGTACCGACGTCGAGGAACCGGTCCGGCTCGCGCCGGAACAAGTCGGCCGACGCTGCTGCGGACACACTCATGTCTGCGCCAACTCAGCCGGTCGTGCACCGTGCTCGGTCATTCGGGGCCTCCTCAACATTTGTAGTGATCACTGCGAAACCATAATCGCAGTGACCACTACGATCAAGCCCGATGGGCCATAAGCACAGCAAGGCGGAAATCCTGGCGGGAGCGCTCGCGACCGCGTTCGACGACGGGTTGAGTCAGGTGACGTTCGGGCGGATCGCCAAGCGCCTCGGCATCAGCGATCGAATCGTCGTCTACTACTTCCCTACCAAGGACGACCTGATTGGCGAGGTTCTGTACGCCATCGGTGCCGAGCTGCAGGCGACGCTCGCCCCGACGTTCTCCAAACCGGTTGCCAACCATCACGAGTTGCTCCGCACAACCTGGCCGATCCTTGCACGGCCCGAAGCGGATCCGGTGTTCGCGCTGTTTTTCGAAGCCGGTGGCCTCGCCGCCGCGGGCCGCGAGCCGTTCCGAACTCTCGTCCCGCAACTGGTTGACGCCTGGATCGAGTGGACCGCGGAATTGATGCGAGGTACACCGGCACATCAGCGTGCCGAAGCCGAGGCCGGTATTGCGGTGCTCGATGGCCTGCTCCTGCTCCGCCAACTCAGCGGATCCGAAGTTGCCGATAGAGCTGCCCGCAGGATCTGGGCCGGTTGATCGAAGATCGAAGCAGGGCCGAGTGGCCAGCCTGTTCGAGGATCTCGACGTCCGTGGTCACGTACTCGGAGCCATCGGCCGCGCCCGGGGCGAAGATGGCAGCATGCCGTTGATCATGAGAGCGGTGAATCGATCGACGTGTTCGTCGAGGGTGGTCGGTCTCTCTGCGAATGAAGCGTCCAGGCGTGCGAACTTGGATCGGAGTTCGACGAGACCTTGCATTGCGCTCCAGCACAAGCGAGCAGCATCCTCGATGGGCAGCGCTGGGTTGTAGCGATCGGCGATCGCTGCGACTGTGGCCTCGAGGACGCCGTAGGCCGCGAGACCGGCGTGGGCGAGGTTCTGGTCGTCGGCATCAATGACGTCGTCGCGAAACATCACCTCGCAATGGGCCGGGTACTCGGTCGCCACTCGGACGTAGCCGCGGCCGATGGCGCTCAGCCGCTCGACCGGATCATCGATACCCTCACCGGACCTGACGAGTTCGTTGTACAGGGTCTGGAATCCCTCGATCGCGACGGCAGTCAGGAGACCGCGGACATCGCCGAAGTGATACCCGGGTGCCGTGTGGGATACGCCAGCCCGTCGGGCAACTTCACGCAGGCTGAACTGATGGAGGCCTCGCCTGAGGATCACCTCGACGGCCGACGCGCGCAACACGTTCGGGAGGTCGCCGTGGTGGTAGCCCGCAGGATCCGAAGTGGGGAGTGCCGGGCCGTTCATGGTCCCCAGTATGACGCACATCTTGACACCGTCACCATCGATCTTTACAGTGTCATGTCATGCAGGTTGACAGTGTAAAGATTCCGCCGACCGCACGGCCTGATTCATTGGGAAGAGCGGAGTTCAACCCGAAGCGATGGCTCGTGCTCGGCGTCGTGTGCGTCGCAGTCTTCGTGACCACGCTGGACGGCCTGATCGTGAACATCGCCTTGCCCAGCCTGTCGACCGAGCTCGGCGCAACGACGCGGCAGCTGCAGTGGATTGTCGACGCTTACTTACTCGTGTTCACTGGGTGCCTCCTTGCGGCAGGCGGCCTGGGCGACCGTTTTGGTCGGCGGCGAACGCTGATCATCGGCCTGGCTCTGTTCGGTGCGACGTCAGCTTTCGCCGGGTCGGTGGGCACGCCGGAGGGCCTGATCGGAGCGCGAGCGCTGATGGGCATCGGTGCGGCGGCAATCTTCCCGGCCACGTTGGCAATCATCACCAATGTTTTCACCGACAGCCGCGAGCGGGCCAAGGCAATCGGGATCTGGAGCGCTGTCAGCGGCATCGGCGTCGCCGCCGGCCCCATCGCTGGTGGATGGCTGCTCGAACACTTCTGGTGGGGGTCCATCTTCTACGTCAACATTCCGGTGGCCATCATCGCGATCGCCGCAGCTGTCGCGTTCGTGCCGGAATCGAGGGACCAGCACACCCCGCGCCTGGATCGCGTGGGCCTTGCTCTGTCGGTTGCTTCCATCAGCGCGCTCGTGTTCACGATCATTGCGGCGCCCGAGTACGGCTGGCTCAGCGCGTTCTCGTTCGCCGGTTTCAGCGTCTCCGTCGCGCTCGTCGCAGCGTTCGTCCTGTGGGAGCTACGAGTCGAACATCCACTGCTTCCTGTGCGCATTTTCGAGAACCTGCGCTTCAGCGCGGCGAGCGTCTCGGTTACCTCTGCGTTCTTCGCACTCTTCGGGTTCGTCTTCTTGATCACCCAGTACTTTCAACTCATTCGCGGCTACACGCCCTTGCAAGCGGGTGTGCGGACCCTGCCAGTTGCGTTCTCGATTGCGTTGGCCTCGGTGTTGTCGCCGGTGCTCGTTCACCGCATCGGCACGAAGCTTGTTGTCGCCGGCGGACTCGCCTCGATGTCGCTCGGCTTCCTCTGGGTCTCGACGGCCTCTGGGGCCACGCCGTACATCGAGATCGTCGGGCAGATGATCCTGCTCGGCGCAGGCCTCGGTTCGACCACTGCGCCAGCGACGGAATCAATTATGGGGTCGCTGTCGGCAGACAAGGCCGGCGTCGGTTCAGCAGTGAACGACACCACCCGCGAACTCGGCGGCACCCTCGGTGTTGCCGTCGTCGGCTCTGTGTTCACTTCCATTTACGTGTCCGAACTCGGCAACGGGACCGTGTTCGGCGCGCTGCCTGCGCAGGCGCAGGCCGCCACGAAAGACTCGGTTGCCGCAGCCGCCCAAGTGGCCCCGCAGCTTGGAACTCAGGCGGGGGCTTTCGTGAACGAGGTGAGCAACGCGTTCCTTGCAGGCCTTGCGACCTCGTGCGTCGTGGTTGCGGCAGTCGCTGCCGCGGGGTCGATGTTCGCATTGCGCTTCCTCCCGGCACGGGCGAGACGATGACACGCCCCGCCCGGCCGGCGAATGACTCAGTGCGAAGGGACGAAGATCGGGGCGTTGGTCTCGAGCAACGTCTTCAGTCCGGACAGGATCGTCACCCAGCCGATTTCGAGATGTGCCGCAGTTGGGCTATCGGGCAAACCGTCGTGGACGAGCGAGACGAACGTAACCCCGGGCATCGGCATGAACGGCTCGAAGATGCTGAACGTAACGGTGGTCTCTGGCAGTTCGGCGACGGCCGGGTCCCAGAGACCGTTGAAGGTTGTGGTGAGCTCTCGGCCGGGGTCGACCGAGACGATGGTGCCGGTGATGACGTCACCCCCGCCAGCGGTGTACCGATAGGGCGCGCCGACCGTGAGGTCGAAGTCGGCGACGAACCCGATGTAATAGGCCGGCGTGATGTTGCCGTCAACGAGAGCGTTCCACACCGTCTCGGGGGTGGCTTTGATGGCGATCTGGATCTTCTGGGTAGTCATGGCGTGTCCTTGTCAGTTCGGCGGAATCGTCCGCAGTCACAGGAGGTGACACCACGCAGACGCGACCGACGGTCTATTTCGACAGAACTTGTCGAACTTTCTCAAACAAACCAACCACGAACCAAGGAGTCACGATGCAGTACATGATCCTCGCCTACGAGACAACTGATGCTTTCGAGGCCCGAGATGATGCCGACCGTGCAGAGCAGTACTGGGCGTCCTGGCGCGGGTATCTCGATGCCCTCGCGGCAAGCGGCGAACTCGTCGCGGCAGGAGGCCTTTTCCCGCCGGCCATGGCGACAACGGTACGACGACGCGACGGCGAGCGATTGGTGCAGGACGGCCCGTTCGCGGAAAGTAAAGAGCACCTCGGCGGCTACTTCGTCGTCGAAGTCGCCGACTTCGAGGCCGCGTTGGTGTGGGCTGTGGCGTGCCCTTCCGCCAATGATGGGTCGGTCGAGGTGCGACCGCTGATGCCCACCTCACCGGCAATGTGAACTCGGGCTCGACCGCTGACGCGGCGGCAGCAGTCGAAGAGGTGGTCCGCGACTCGTACGGTCGCCTCATTGCCTATTTGGCATCGGTCACCCGCGATATCGCTGAAGCCGAGGATGCCTTCAGCGAAGCCCTCGCAGCTGCACTTCGTTCGTGGCCAGAACGCGGCGTCCCAAAGCGACCTGACAGTTGGCTTGTGAGTGTCGCTCGGCGCAACATCATCGGTGCTGCACGGCATCGCAATGTCGTTGCTCGTGCCCTGCCCCAGATCGACCGGATCCACAACGGAGCGCGAGACAACGGAGCGAACAGTGACGACGCGACCATCCCGGATCGGCGACTGCAACTCATGTTCGCCTGTGCGCACCCTGCAATCGACCCGACCATGCACAGCCCGCTCATGCTCCAGGCTGTGCTCGGACTGGACGCAGCGAGAATCGCCGCTGCGTTCGTCGTGTCGCCCGCCACCATGGGCCAACGATTGGTTCGGGTGAAAGCCACGATCAAGAACGCGGCGATCCCGTTCGGGGTTCCACCGTCTTCGGAGCTCAGCGATCGGGTCCGCGCCGTACTCGACGCCATCTACGCTGCGTACGGTTCGGGCTGGGACGACCCCGCCGGAGCGGACCCCAAACGAGCTGGGCTCACTCGTGAGGCCATCCGGCTTGCACGCCTGCTGACTGCCTCGCTGTCGGACCAACCAGACGCCCATGGACTGCTCGCGTTGATGCTGCACAGCGACGCCCGCTCCGCTGCTCGGCGCAGCCCCAACGGCGCGTTCGTCCCGCTCGACTCGCAGGACATCACGTTGTGGTCCGCCGAGACGATGCGCGAAGCCGAGGAACACCTCGCCATCGCCCTCGCCCAGAGTCAGCCAGGCTCCTACCAATTGCAGGCTGCGATCCAATCAGTGCACAACCGCCGGGCGATGACTGGCCGAACAGACTGGGCCGCCATCTCGGCGCTCTACGACGGGCTCGTTCGATTCGAGCCCACTCTCGGCGTACACGTTGCGCGCGCAGCTGCCTGGGCCGAGGCACATGGTCCGGATCGAGCGCTCGAGATTCTCGACGCGCTGCCGACCGATAGAACCGTTGGCTACCAGCCGTACCACGCCGTCAAAGCGCATTGCTTGCAACGGATCGGCAAGGCTGCAGAAGCGCACGCGCATGCCCAGGTGGCGATCGGCCTGACCGATGATGTCGACGTCCAGGCGTACCTGCGACACCGGTATTCGACCCCCGCTTGAGTCTTTGTGCAGGACGGCTAGCGTTCGGCAATGGGCCTGTTCCGCAAGATCGGCAAGGTTGTCGAGGTCGTCGTCGAGCTGACCGACGAATCAAGCGAAGGCATCGGCCCGCTCAGGGATGCGCCGCCAGTTGCGATCCGCCCCGAAGCCAGTTCCCTGGCCGTCCTGAAAGCATTGGCCGCCCAGTCAGGTGGCCGGTCTGGCCGGGGGATCGTGCAATGGACCGACGGCGTCTCCGCTCCGGAGGATGGGCGCGACGGTGGCAGCTGTACCGTTGCGATGATCGTGCGAGCACGCGAGATCGATGGCGGGTTTGGTCCCCGCGTCAAGAAGCATGTGCTGCTGCCGCGCGACGCTGGGCTGCTGATCGGCGCCGGGTTGGAGGTGCCGATCACCCGCGATCCGGCCACCGGGGAACTCACCGGAGTTGACCGTCGTGCCCTCGCGGATGAGCTTCGGCCCATGTTCGCCGAGGCTCGAGCGGCCGAGAACGCTCGCCGCAATCTGGGCGTTGGGTTCGCAGTCGCAGCGATCCGTGAAGGCTTTGCCGACCTTCGCCAATCCGACGCTGAGGCCCAACCGGCGGCGACCGTCGCGGGTGTCACCGCGGACCAGTGGCTCCAGGCGCGCCGAGTCATTGCGATGGGCCGTATCCCCGACGCAATTCGCGACCGGACACTCGGCGCCTATGGGATCCCGGCCGGTCGCTGGTCGGAGATAGACGCAGCGTGGTCTGGCCGCGCCAAAACCGATCCAGTCCTCGCTGACCGCCTCGCCAATCTCTGACATCAGGCGCCCGCGGTGCGGATCTGTGCCAGCAAGTTGCGAGATCTGATCCGGGGATAACCTGCAGGATCTGTTTGCTGCCCTGGAGGAAATGCAATGAGTGGTGGCCTGGTCGGCTTGTTGGACGACATCGCGGCGCTGGCCAAGTTGGCTGCTGCTTCGATCGATGATGTGGGTGCCGCTGCCGGACGAGCCAGCGTGAAGGCTGCCGGCGTCGTCATCGATGACACGGCCGTGACCCCCGCCTATGTGCACGGTCTCGCGGCCGACCGAGAACTGCCGATCATCAAGCGGATCGCCAAGGGCTCACTGAAAAACAAGATCCTGTTCATCCTGCCGGTCGCGTTGTTGTTGAGCGAGTTCGTGCCGGTACTCGTCGAAATCATCTTGATGCTCGGTGGAACGTATCTCTGCTTCGAAGGGGCAGAGAAGATTCATCATCGTTTTGCCCACCGTGAGGACGAGAGCGATCTTCCGGCGGTGGCGGTGGGGGTCGACCAGGAGGAGAAAACCATCGCCGGGGCCATCCGGACGGACTTCATCCTGTCGGCAGAGATCATGGTGATCGCCTTGAAGGATGTGATCGACGAGAGCTTCGTCTCACGAGCCCTCATCATGTTGGTCGTCGCAGTCCTGATCACGGCTGTCGTCTATGGCATTGTCGCGCTGATCGTGAAGATGGACGACGTCGGCCTCCGCATGGCGCAATCGGGCCGTCAGCCAGCCGAGCGGGTCGGGCGAGGGTTGGTCACTGGCATGCCGAAGCTGCTGGCGCTGCTTTCCACGGTCGGCACGGCTGCGATGGTGTGGGTCGGCGGTCACATCCTGATCGTCGGTGCCGACGAACTCGGTTGGCATGGTCCGTATAGCGTCGTGCACGCTCTGGAAGACCCTGTCCATGACGTCGCCGGTGTCGGCGGCGTGTTGTCGTGGCTCGTCAACACCGCTGCTTCCGCGGTGGTGGGCCTGATCGTCGGATTCGCCGTCGTCGCCGTCGTCTCGCGCCTCCCACACGTCAAGCGCACCGCAGCGTCCGCTTCGCACTAGCGACTTCTGCGGGGTGGTATGAATTCGCCATGACGTTGACGACTTCACATGCCACGGGGCCGTCGTCCCCACCACTTCACAACGACTCAACGATCGGTCAGATACTGCGTGATGCTGCTGCTGCGGCACCGGATCGTTTGGCCATCATCGAAGGCATCCCCGAACCAGCGCGTCGGCGACAGTGGACGTACGCGGAGCTCGACGTCGAGGCGGACCGGGTCGCACGGGCACTCCTGGCCCGATTCTCCCCGGGTGATCACATCGCAGTGTGGGCTCAGAACATCCCGGAGTGGGTGATGCTCGAATTCGGTGTGGCGCGCGCCGGGATGGTGATCGTCACCGTGAATCCGGGCTATCAGGCTGCGGAGCTGCGCTACGTCGTGAACCAATCCAAAGCCACGGCGCTGTTCTGTGTGGACTCGTTTCGTGGCAACCCGATGCTCGCGACTGCTCGGGAGATTCACCCGGATTGCCCGGAGCTGCGAGAGATCGTGCGCTTCGCCGAGTGGGACGAATTTCTTGCGACGGGTGACCCTGCCGCAGAGTTGCCCGACATCGAGCCGACAGATGCGGTGATGATTCAGTACACGTCCGGCACGACCGGCTTCCCGAAGGGCGCACTGCTGCACCACCGTGGGCTTGTCAACAACGCCACTCACTTCATGGATCGGATGGGGATCCAGGACGGCAATGTCTACGTGACCATGATGCCCTTGTTCCATACCGCCGGCAGTGTGATGGCGGTTCTGGGGGCGGTGGCGCATCGCTGCACCCAGGTGTTGCTCGAAGCGTTCGAGCCTGGTCTCGCGCTCGACCTCACCGAGGCGTACGGTGCCAACGCAATACTCGGGGTGCCCACAATGCTGATTGCGATGATGGAGCACGAGCGATTCAAGGCCACCGATTTGTCAGCACTGACGGCAGTTTGCTCGGGCGGATCGCTGGTGCCAGAACAACTCGTACGCACATTCGAGCGTGAACTGGGTGCACCATTCACGATCGTCTTTGGACAAACAGAGTGCTCACCGGTCGCGACGATGACGGCCCCGGATGACTCGATGGAGGACAAGTCGAGCACGATCGGAGCACCGATGCCCCACGTCGAGGTCAAGATCGTCGACGTCGAATCGGGGGCCACCGTCGCGGTCGGTGCGGTCGGCGAACTATGCACCCGCGGTTATCACGTCATGCACAACTATTTCGACATGCCCGAGCAGACGGCAGAGGCCATCGACGCCGACGGCTGGTTGCACACCGGGGATCTCGCAGCGATGAACGACCGTGGGTATTGCAGCATCGAGGGCCGGTTGAAGGACATGATCATTCGTGGCGGCGAGAACATCTATCCCAAGGAACTCGAAGAGTTGCTGTTCGCTCACCCGTCGGTCGGAGCGGTCGCCGTCATTGGGTTGCCAGACGAGAAGTGGGGCGAGACGGTGGCTGCGTTCGTGCGCCCGGCTCCCGGCGTAACGATCGACAAGGCCGAGTTGTTTTCCTACATGCGTGAGAACTTGGCGCCGCACAAGACGCCAAAGCATTGGTTCGAGGTCGACGAGTTCCCGCTCACCGGGTCAGGCACGATTCAGAAGTT
>JANOQU010000280.1:0-6337 GCA_031422355.1 Actinomycetes bacterium | reverse complement strand
CCGATCGAGAACAGCATCGAGGGCACGGTCAACTTCACCCAGGACGCGCTTGCGTTCGATCACGAACTGCTGATCCAGCGCGAAGTCGTGCTTGACATCGAGCATTGTCTGCTCGCACCGGCCGGAACGACAATCGACGACGTCAAGGTGGTGCTGTCCATCCCGGTGGCTACAGCGCAATGCCATCAGTTCCTACGGAGCCAGTTGCCACACGCCGACCTGCATGCCGCAACGAGCACAGCCGAAGCAGCACGGACCATCGGTGAGAGTTCGGTGTCAGGGATGGCAGCGATTGCTCCGCGGGTCGCCGCTGATCTGTACGGTCTCGAGATCCTTGCGGCCGGGATTGCCGACAACGATTCCAACCAGACCCGTTTCGTCGTCGTCGGCAAGCAAAACGTCCCTGCCCCCAGCGGTCATGACCGAACTGCTCTCGTCGTCTACCAACGTGCCGACGAGCCGGGAAGCCTGATCAGCATCCTCCAGGAATTTGCCGCGAGGCGAATCAATCTCAGCAACCTGATCAGCCGCCCGACCAAGCGTGGCGGGCTCGGTGACTACTGTTTCATTCTCTACGCCGACGCTCACATCGCGGACGAGTTGTTGGCGGATGTGATGCGTTCGCTGCATGCCAAGCAAGCGTCGGTCAAGTTCCTCGGCTCCTATCCGGTCGCGGGCGAGCACGCCCATACGGCGCGCGAACATGCGGATGCTCGATGGCGCGACGCAGACGACTGGGTGACTGGGCTCAGGGCCCAGATCAACCCGGCCTGAATTCTGGTGCGGTTCAGACGACACTCTCACCACGTTCTTACGAGCGTCCACTAGACCTGTATCTGAGAGCTGAGACGGCTCGAGTCGGAGGCGACGATGAAGAAGAACGGAAGATGAGCGCAAACCCCAGCGCCCACCCGGTGACGCAAGGAAATGGTCGACGGATCCTGGTCGCCGACGACGAGCGCGCAGTTCGTGAATCATTGGCCCGGGCGCTGACGCTGGAGGGCTACGCCGTGACGGCTGTGGCCGACGGTGCACAGGCTTTGGAAGCGTTGCGCGCCGAGCCAGCCGATGTCGTCGTGCTCGACGTGATGATGCCCGTCGTGGACGGACTGACGGCATGTCGAGTACTTCGCAGCGAGAAGAACCGGGTTCCGATCCTGATGGTCACCGCCCGCACCGAGACCTCTGACCGAGTCGCCGGTCTCGACGCCGGTGCCGACGATTACCTGCCGAAGCCGTTTGCGCTCGACGAGTTGCTGGCACGCCTTCGAGCGTTGCTTCGTCGGGCTCAGCCAGACGACGATGCAGTCCCGTCGACGTCGGCCGTCGGGGATCTTCGGGTCGATGCAGCGGCGCGTCGGGTCTGGGTTGCCGACACCGAGATCGACCTGTCCAAGACCGAATTCGACCTCCTCGAACTCCTGGTCCGAAACGCAGGCATCGTGCTCGACCAGAGCACGATCTACGATCGAATCTGGGGATACGACTTCGGCCCCGATTCCAAGAATCTCGCTGTGTACATCGGCTACCTCAGACGCAAAATCGATACCGAGGGCCGCGTTCCATTGATCCACACGGTGCGTGGCGTTGGTTACACGGTTCGGTCACGATGAGTCTGCGGGCCAAGCTGGCACTGGTCCTGGCCTCGCTCGCGGCGCTCGCCGCTGTGGGAGTCGGCTGGTTCAGCTATGACGCAACCAGTACCCGGATGCTGTCCGAGATCGATGCGACCCTGAAGTCGTCAGTCCGGATCGACCAGACCGGCGGACCCGGCAATGGACCTGGCGGCGGTTTGGGCGGCGGTTTGGGCGGCGGACTCGACGGTGGGATTGACGGCCGGCCGTTCGGCATCGAACAGAGCGTCATCCAGGGTCTCGACGCGGATGGCGAGCGTGCGTTCGGTACCGCTGGAATCACTCTGGCGATCAGCGATCGAGCACGCGAGATCGCCAGGTCAGGTCGAGGTCAACACATCGAAACCGTCACGGGATCTGACGGGCATAGGTTCCGTGTGTACACACGCACGTCGAACTCCGCCCGGCTCGGCACGATCCAGATCGGTCGCGACCTCTCCGAGATGAACCGCATCCTCGACAACCTGCAGACTCGAATCCTGCTCGTCGGCGCCATTGCGGTGGCCGTGGCTGCGATCGCTGGATGGCTGTTCGCAAGAGGCCTCACCAAATCGCTGCGGCGACTCACCGACGCGGCCGCTGAAGTTTCGTCGACGGGTCGACTCGATATCGACGTCAGCGCCGGCGGGCGCGACGAAGTCGGTCGGCTGGGTACGGCGTTCTCTTCGATGCTCGGTGCGCTGAACAAGTCGCGTGACGATCAACAACGGCTCGTGCAAGACGCCGGTCACGAACTTCGGACACCGCTGACGAGCTTGCGGACCAACGTGGACGTGCTTCGTCGGCACAGCGATCTGCCCGACGAGATGCGCGCCCGCTTGCTCGACGATCTCGACGCCGAGGTGGGCGAGTTGTCTGCGCTGGTCGAAGAGGTGGTTGCGGTCGGTTCCGGTCGTGGCTCGGACGAAGTGCCAGCGCAGTTCGCGCTCGCCGAGGCCGTCGCGTCAGCATCTGAGCGCGTCGGTCGGCGCACTGGTCGAGCCATCGACATCGACGCGGACACGTCTGTTGTGGTTGCTCAGCGCGCGCTGCTCGAACGGGCGATCACGAATCTGCTCGACAACGCTGCCAAGTTCGACCGAACCGACCGCCCTCTCTCGATCACTTCACGAGACGGGCGGGTGTCCGTCCGTGACCACGGGCCCGGCATCGCGCCAGCGGATCTTCCCCACGTCTTCGACCGCTTCTACCGAGCAGTCGCAGCGCGATCTCATCCCGGTTCGGGGCTCGGCTTGTCGATCGTCACCGAGGTGACAGGGGCTCATGGTGGCTCTACCTTCGCCGAAAATCATCCAGTCGGCGGCGCGATCGTCGGCTTTCAACTGCCAGTTGTGACGGGCTCGCCAGCAACAGGCCCAGCGACGGCGGGCTCAGCAGCGACAGGTGCGGCGGATTTGGATGCAGCGGTATCGAGCGCAAGTCTGGCCGCTGCCGCCACCGATGCTGCTCCGCCGACCAACGGCTGCTGATCGAGGCCGAGGTACACCTCAGCATCGCCGCCAACCGCGCCAGACAGTGCGGCGGATGTCTCGACAGACTGTCTGCTCGCTGGATCGTTGGTCATCAACCTGCTGATCAGGAAGGCGCTGGTCCCGGTCGTGACGATCGTGCAGAAAGCCGCTGCCGGGGTGTCGGTCGAACCCGGAAACGCCACGGGCTGTTGACCGGCGATTGCGACGCTCAACGTGTTGCCGATCGATGCGAGGTGGGCGCTGTCGGTGATCGCGAGATCGACGGCTGATGCCAGGTTTCCGGCGGCGTCGGCAACGAGCATCTCGGTCATGTGCTGGATGTGGGTCGCGAGCAACTCACGCACTGCATCAGCTGGCAATACGCCACCGGTGGCCGTCTCGAAGTAGCTGCCAGAGTCTTCGCTGTAGTTGGTCAAGGCAATCACAGCTTGGGCGGCTGCCTTGTCGTCATCGACACCGATCGCCACGGCGTAGTCGACGAGGAACTGGGTGTGCTGGGCCCACTGTTGGTTGAACGCTCTGGCGCCCGCTGGGCCGTAGACCAAGCCGATGGCCGACGTCAGATCCAGTGTGTTCTGGGAGAGTTGATCGATCCATGCGCTGACTTCACTGTCGTTGACACGAGCCGATCTCATCACCTGAACCAGCGTGATGCCGTGCCACAAAAGACCCTGCTCGAGCAGCGCGCGAAGCTGTTCGGCAGGTACGACGACGCCCCGTTCCCCGCTGATCTCTGAGATTGCGGCCGCTGGGTCAAGGGCGAGGTCGTAGAGATGGGGGACGACGAATGCTTCATTGGAGGCAGCGTCATCGTTGCCCGTCGTGCAGGCCGACGTCAGCGTGGCGAGCGAGCCGAGGGCGACGAGCCACGCCACGGCTGCTGTCGATGAGCGTCGATACGAACGATGGGTTGTGTGTATGTGGCTCATGGTGCGTACTCCGGATCGAGCAACGTTGACCAGACCAACTCGGCGGACTCCATTGGCGACAACGCCGGTGGAGATGAGGGTGCGGGACCGAAATGGCCGGACGCGGCAAAGACAGGTGTCGGCGTGTAGCGCTCGGTCACGGGCTGCGGCGGTGACGTCGCGGCATACCACCGACTGATCCAGCCAAGCATCTCGTCGGCCGGAAGTGGCCGGGCGATGAGGTAACCCTGGAAGAGATCGCAGCCAAGTCGGAGAAGTTCGGCAAGGGTCTGCTCGTCCTCGACACCCTCGGCCACAACCTTGAGGCGGAGATGGCGGGCAAGGTCGAGCGTGAACGTGACGACTGCTGCGGCGGTCGGGTCGTGGAGCAATTGGCCGACGAAGGACCGATCGATCTTCAACTCGTCCAGTGGGAGTTCGGTCAAGTACTTGATCGACGCATATCCCGTCCCGAAGTCGTCGATCGACAGCTTGATTCCCATCGAACGAAGGTGGTTCAAGGTCTCTCGGGCCCGACCGAGGTCGTCGAGAACGGCGCTCTCGGTGATCTCCAGTTCGAGGTACGCCCCAGGCAGTTGATGTCGGGCCAAAGCGGCGCGCACGTGCTCGGTCAGGCTTGGATCGCTGACGGTTCGGGCCGACAGATTGACCGCAACGACCAGTTCAACACCCTGCTTTCGCCACTCGGCACATTGGGCAAGGGCGAGGTCCAGTACGTGCCATGTCAGCGGACCGATCAATTCGGTGTGTTCGATGATCGGCAGGAACTCGCCGGGCATCACCAATCCGCGCTCGGGATGTTGCCAGCGCACCAGCGCCTCCACTCCCAGCACCTGGCACGATGAAATATCGAGCTTGGGTTGATAGTCGACGGTGATCTGGTTGTCGGCGATCGCACCGCGAATCTCGGCCGCCAGCCCCAGCCGTTCGGGGCTGTAGTGATCGAAGTCGGGTGAATACATCCGACGTCCGGTTCCACTTCGCTTGGCGACGTACATCGCAACGTCGGCATGTTGCAGCAGGGTCTCGCCGTCGGTGCCGTGGTCAGGAGCGAGCACGACTCCGATGCTGGAGTGCACGCTCATCTCAATCCCACTGACGTCGATCGGTTCCGCCAGCAGCAGTTCGATCTGCTGACACAACTGCATTGCATCAGGGCCATCGACGACATTGGCGACGACAACGACGAACTCGTCACCGCCCAGCCTGGCAACACACGTTGCATTGAGGCCGGTTGCCAGACGGCGAGCGACCGTTCGCAGGACCTCGTCGCCGCGGCGGTGGCCGAGCGTATCGTTGATCTCCTTGAAGTGGTCGAGGTCGAGCAGGGCGAGGGCGAAGCCGGTAGGCGAGCTCTCCGAATTCGTCGCAAGCAGCCGGTCGATTTCACTGCTCAGGTAGCGGCGATTCGCGAGTCCCGTCAATTCGTCGTGAGTTGCTTGGTACGTGCCCTCGGCGGCGTTACGACGCAACCGCCGGGAGGCGCCCGAGACGAGTCGAAACAGGCAGATCCAGAGCACGAACAGACCGACCCCCAGCGCAAAGTACAACTCGCGGGTCTCATTGCTGATCGACGTGAGAATCGGCTGATAGGGCAGGTAAATCTCGAATGCACCAATGACCCGACCGCCCGTGTTGCTCGTGAACGCCCCCTGGGCGTCGATCCGCAGCGGCACGTACACCGCGAGTAGCGATCCGAATTCACGTTCCTCCAGCTCCTCCGGAGCGCTCAGATCGCTGATCTGCGACGTCGTCTTGCCGGCGAAAGCGTCGTCCAGTGCTTGCTCGCTGGGGAACCAGCGTCCGACCAGTTTGGGGTTGTCGCTGTAGACGATCCAGTGCTGCAGGTTCCAGATCTTGATCCGAACGACGCCGTTCTGGGTGACGCTGGACGCGAGCGCAACGTCCAGTCGCGCCTGCTCATCGGGAGGGATCGGCAAGAAGTCTCGTTGCAGAACGGTGGGATCGAGCAAGGGCCGAATTCCCACCTCGGCGATGATTTGAGCATTGTTCACGCTGTCGCGCAGGGTCCGCTGCCGTTGATTGTCCTGTAAGCGCGATCCGAGCACGACACCAACAGCGATCAGCAGGATCAGGCTGATCAGGCCGAATCTTGCGAGCAAGCTGACTCGCCGGACTGCTCGGACCGGTCGAACGACCTGTGCCTTCGTGGATCGCCATCGGGACGATCGCGCTGGTTGTGAGGATCCGCCGGTCCACCGTGACATAGAGATGTCATCGGCACCATGAGTGCGAAACCTGAGGACTTCTTGCGGATTGGGAACCAAATTCGGCGATTGGC
>JANOQU010000279.1:0-10641 GCA_031422355.1 Actinomycetes bacterium | reverse complement strand
CGCCGCGCACATTCAGCAGCACGGCCTCGGTGCTGACGGCGTGCTCCTTCACCGCAACGCCGTGCCCTTCGATTCGGCCAAGTTCGGCTACGAACTGCGCGCAGCTCGTCGACGCGCCGGATTGCCCGAGTCGATCACGTTTCACGACCTGCGCCACTTCTTCGCCAGCGCATTGATCCACGCCGGTTGCAGCGTGAAGCAGGTCCAAGCGGCGCTCGGTCACAAGTCCGCCAAGGTCACTCTCGATGTCTACGGCCACCTCTGGCCCGGCGAAGAAGACCGAGTCCGCGATGCCATCGGTCGCCTGTTCCGCCCCGACGAACTGCGAGGCGCGTCAGGCTGAAGTTTGCTGGCCCGTCGGCGCCTGGCTTGATATCATCTTTGATGTCATGTGGTCGGTCGAGCTGGAGCCGGAGGTGGAGAATTGGATGAGCGACCTGAGCGCGCACGACTTCGCCTCGGTGCTCCCCCACGTCGAGCGGCTCACGGAACGAGGCAACCTGCTGCGGATGCCGGCGTCACGTGCTCTCGGCGACGGCTTGTTCGAGCTGCGGTTCGACGTGCTCCGAGTGGCATGGCGGATCACCTACTTCTTCGCCGCAGGCCGGCGCATAGTGCTGCTGACCGTCTTCCACAAGCAACGACAGAACGAACGCGCTGAGGTGCAGCGAGCGCGTTGGGCGATGACCCGCTGCATCACCGAAGGACACACCGCCGAGGAGGACGACTGATGGCTCGTACGACGATCGATGAACTGAAGAAGAGCCGCCTTGCCGCCATGACCGCCGACGAACGCGCCGTCTTCGACGAGACCTACGCGGCCACTCGCCTCGCGCTCGATGTCGGCGAGAAGGTCCGCGACGCCCGCGAGGCGGCAGGCCTCAGTCAGCGCGAGCTCGCCGCCCGCATGGGTACGAGCCAGGCAGCCGTGGCACGCCTCGAGGCAGGCGGCGTCGGCGCCACGCTCACGACGCTCCAGAAGGTCGCGGCCGCGCTCGACCTCAAGATCACCGTCGAGCTGTCCGCAGCGAGTTGAGCAATGGCGATAGAACACTTCGACCGAGAAGAGATTCGGGCGGCCGCCGAGTCCACGCTGATGCGGACCTTTGCTCCGCTCGGGTGACCGCGGTGCGGTCCATGCCACAGGTGGGCAATTCGTGGCTCGGAGTCTGGCTGCAGACCACCGGTGACGAGGAACGTGATCGGCTGCTCTCAAACCCTCGAACGGTGCCGTGGATCCGAGAGCTGCTCGTCGCGTCGGGCTATCCGGTCGTCGAGGCCAGCATGACGGCGGTGACCATCCAGTCCCAGGAGACGGTTGATCGTTCTTACGATGGGAGCTGGTTCTACGCAATGCGCTGATCTCCACCAGCATGTCCGGCGCGCCTCACCGCCCAGCGGTCGTCCCACTCAATCGAGGACTTCTCAGGAGGACGCCGCGTTCGGTGGTGAGCGAGATTCCGTCGAATCTAATTTGCTCGACCAGCGAGTTGTTGGCTCGGACGAGCTTGCGCCACGACTCGGGCGTGTGCTCCACGAGCTGCAGAAGGTTTCCGGTCCACGAGCGAACATCGGCGTGGAGCTGGGTCAAGTGAGCGTGCAAATCGGGTGCCTGGAGATCGTTGGCGACGATAAGAAGATCGATGTCCGACTTGCGATCCGCATCGCCCCGTGCCACGGACCCGAAAAGCCAGGCGCCCTCCAGATTGGGCCACTCCGCGAGCCGCTCCCGTAGACGGCGGATCAGCTCACCACGAAGGCCGATGAGCGCGAGCAGCGGGTCGGCGGCGAGATGGTTCCGGTTGAGGGCCACCATCGACGAACGGCCTGCCACTGTCTCGTCAACCAGGCCTACCCGGATGAGGTCCTCGATCACGGCGCTCGCGTTGCCCGGCGCGACGCCTGCAGCAGCGGCGACCTGTCGTCGAGTGACGGGCCGTTCCAGCCGGGCCAACACCTGTAGCAGCGCTCCGCGAACGGCAGGAGCCACGTCGAGAACCGGTGCACCGAGATTCATCAATCCGACCCTACCACCGGTTGATCTGCAGATAGATCATATGATCTGAATATCGATCACACTCAAATCGGTGGATCACCATGCCGTGATCGCGCGATCGTTTCCGTATGAGACCGGAGGATCGATCGCGACAAGACCGCTCGAGCGAAGACCGGACGCCAGCATGCAGCGGCATGAGCAGACTTTGAACGAAGGCCGCAACGCAGCAGCCTATACTTTCGCTCTCGATCGCCTCATCGCCGGCGGCTTGGCCACTCCGGCGCTTGTCGCCAAACGTCCACGCATTGCGCCGCTCATCACTGGCGAGGACACGGTGAGCGACCTCGTGACCGACCAGAGGCGCTGATCGACATCGACGTGCCCTTTGTGCGCAGGCTCTCGCGAGCAGCCGCCACCTCCGGCGGCGACTGGCTCGGGCGCGAGCTGTGCAACCAGTCTCGGTCGCCGACCTGACCAGCTTCGCCGAGACATTCGCCGATCTCGATGACCCGGAGGTCATGAACTACGCCTGGCGCTGACCGCACGAGCCAACGAACTGCGAACTTTCTGCGAACTACTCCACGCGACTGAACTGCAGCGTCGCAGGTCAGCGGTTATGAATCGACCGTGCTCCGACGTTCCGCTTCAACGTGTAACAAGGCTTTCGCGATCTGCGCTCGCGTCGGCTCCCGGCGGTGGTTTTGGCGCCCATGTACCCGAAGATCCCCGTGACACGGTGGTTCGCGGGATCATAGGCGTGTTCTCCACCGGATTGACACCGTTAGCGGGGTGATATCGCGCCGGATGTCAAAGGAGATGCGATGACTGGGTGAGGCGGCGATGTGGCACATCCCGGGGCCTCACCCCGGTATACGCGGGCGTCGGCCGAGTGCCCGAATCACTCGAGGAAGCCGTCGCATTCCCCGGACGCCCACAGGGTCACGATCTGGACGGTTCCGCCAAGGAGGACGCCGACGTCAGCGGCGTCGAACGCTTCGGGGCCGGCGTCGACCATGACGCCGAGGTCGAGGACGAACTGATCGGCAATGGCCTTGTCCGCTGCCGGGAAGCGGCTGAAGTCGGGCTGGGCTGCTGTGAGCACGTCGAACATCGTGACTGCGTCGTCGTACGTGGCGGCGGGCGTGTTCGGCACGAACTCGGGCAGATCGTCAGTGTCGGCGAGGTCGATCGTCAATGCTTCAGCGGTGAAGATCTGCTGCTCCAGCTTGGGATAGTCGACGATGGACGCGTCATCGAACACCGTGTGGTAGCACGGCGGCGTCGCATCGGTGAAGAAAACGCTCGGGATTCCCGCGGTGACGAAATTGGCGTGATCGCTACGGCCCTGGCCGAACAGCAGACTGAGGCTGACGGTGTCTAACAACGACGACAGCGTTGCGGCCTCGCCAGCGGCGACGAGGTTCGGTCCACCTGTCTCGGCGCCGACCATCACCGTGAGGTTGCGAAGTGCCGGCGAGATGTTCGTGCCCTGGATGTCGAAGTTGACGTAGGCCACGGTCTGTTCGAGCGGCACTACTGGAGCGGCGAGGTACGCAGCCGAGCCGAGCAAACCGTCCTCCTCCGCATCCCACAGCGCGATGATGACCGAACGGCGCGGACCGGCTTCGTCGCCCGCAAGGATCCTCCCAACCGCCAGCGCAACGGCGACACCGGCAGCGTTGTCGGTGGCGCCGTTACACACGCTGTCCTCTGCGCCGCTTCCAATGCAATCGGACCCGATGTGGTCGTAGTGCGCTCCGACGATGATGTACTCATCGACGAGATCACTGCCGGGGATCACGGCAAGCAGATTCGTTCCGGCGTCGAAGACGCTGCGATACGACTCCGGGTCCGACGGATCACCGCTGAGCGGGTCGGCGAACGAGGCGAGCTCTTCGATGAGGAACTCCTGCGCTGCCAGTGAACCGTCGGTGCCGGCGTCGCGTCCGGCGAGTTCGTCCGACGCAAGGTATTCGATGATCTCGCGCTCGACGGCCAGCAGATCTTCGTCGATCGGCAGGGTGTCGGGCACCGTTTCGGGAACCGTCTCTGGTGGTTCTGTTTCAGTCGTGGTGGCTTCCGGCGCGACCGGCTCGGTCACCGGACTGGTTTCGACCGGCGCAGCGGTGGTGTCGGCGGCGTCGGTCTCCGGCGGCGCAGTCGTGTCACCAGTGGCGACGATTGTCGGCGGACTCGTGGTGGCCGATTTTTCGTCCGAGCTGCACCCCAGTCCCACCAACGACGCGACGAGACCGACCACGATGAACTTCATTCCCCTCATGAACGCCGACATTACATCTGCTGCACGCCGCCACCGGGCGCTCGATGTCCCCCTACCAAGGCGATTCGTCGTACGGCCCGAATCGTTGCCACGCAGGAACCACGTTGTCGTACCACTCGGTCTGCCTGCGGCCCGAACGGTCGCTGAGACGCGCCGATGTGAGGACGCGCCAGCCGTCCTGCACGAGCCGGAAGAACAGCGCGATCGCGTCCCCTTCGTTGACTGCGATGTGGCGCAGGGTCGGTACGACCACGCATTTCTCGGGCAGATGCTGCAGGTCGCGCAGCGTGGCGTCGGGGCCTTCGAGCACATCGATCCGCAGGTACAGACGGTTCCACCGCAATCCGCACCGAGCCAGCGTGTTGATGCCGTCTTGGAGGATCGAGCCGGTATCGGAGGTGGATACGCCGACTGCGACCGTCGGCAACAGAAGCGTGGCGTTGCTGTCGACGAGCCGCACATCGTCCGCGATACGGGGTTGACGCGCACCGCACTGGCAACGCGGGCCACGCCAGAAATCTGCTGAGCCCGCGTCCTTACGCTGTGTCCTGTTTTGCAGCGTGATCGGAGCGCCGCACAACCAGCAGTCGACTCCCGCAAGCCACGGTGTCACCCACTTGGCCAATGCGTGGTACGACACGCCGAGCTCCTCGGCGATCGACTTCGTGGTGCGCGTGGTGTTCCAGTACAACTCGTCAAGCAGCACCTGTTGTTCGGGCGTCATAGCATCTCCCTTGGATCGATGGATCTCACAGGGAGGCGGAGTCGTCGCCTCTGAACCGCCGTGAACGCTACTGGCTCGGTCGACTGCCGCCAACGTCGGCTGCCGGCATCAACGGACAGCGAGGTCAGTGCGCATTTGCGCAGACACGCGCCTGATCGCAGCGCGAGGATTGAGCATGCCAGGCTGGACGTGCCCTGATTGTGATCGACTCTTCGGACGGTCCGGGCAGTCGCACGACTGCTCGCCCGGGATGTCGATCGAGGAGTACTTCGCGACTGGGCCGAAACACGAGCGGGCCGTGTTCGATGCGCTTATGTGCCATCTGTCGAAGGTCGGTCCTGTTCATACCGACGTTGTTTCGGTCGGAATCTTCCTCAAGAACCCACGGAAGTTCGCAGAGCTTCGGCCAATGCAGAAATGGGTCGACATCTCCTTTGCACTCTCGCGTCGTTGCACACATCGCACGATCAGCCGCAAAGTCATCGATTACGGCGGCAGGTTCTGGCACGTCGCCAACGTCGCCAACGAGCACGATCTCGATCCGGCTCTGTGCGACCTCCTGACCGAGGCCTACCTCGACCAGTGAACATTTCGCATCCATTGTGCGATTATCGTCACTTGAAATATTGTGACGATGTCGTGTTGTCAGTCGTACACACGTTCGATACAGTTCGAGTATGGATCCGGCGCTCCAACTTCTCAACCAAGGACTCGCAGCGCTCAATGCGATCGACCACACACGGCTCACCAACACCGAACTCGGTGCCGGCGTACTCGCTGTACAGAAAGTGATCGACACTCTCCGAACCAGCCAGGCACGCCTTGTTCACACCGCCGACACCCGCCGGATCTGGGCCGACAGCGGGCACCGCGATATCGCCTCATGGCTCGCCGCGAACGCCAAAACGTCTGTCAGCGCAGCCAAACGCCAAGCTCGACTCGGCAAAGCACTCGACAACACACCAGCCCTCGCCGACGCCATCGACAACGGCGACCTCACCCCCGACACCGCAGACGCACTCTTGCCGACACTCGATTCGAACCACACCGGCAACATCGCCGACCTGATCGACGCCTGCACCGGCGCCACCCCCAATCAAGCCCGCGACGCCGGCACCACCTTCCAAGAAATCAACAAGCCCGCCGACGAAACCGAAAAAGAACGCGAACACCGACGCCGCCAACGACGCCACATCCGCTTCAGCGACAACGGCGACGGCATGACCCGCATCGACGGACTCCTCCCCGTACTCGACGCCCGCTACCTACGCGACGTCCTCAACCACATCACCGGCAAACCAACCACCCACGACGACCGAACAAGTGTACAACAAGCCGCCGACGCGCTCATCCAACTCGCCGTCGCCTACAGCACTGGCACCGTCACCGGCGGACGCGAGGCCCCAACCGTCATCGTCACCATCGACATCGACGTCCTCGAAGCCCGCACCCCCGGCGTCGGCCACACCAGCACCGGCGACATCATCCCAGCCGAAATCGTGCGCCGGATGTGCACCAACGCCAACATCGTCAGACTCCTCACCTCCGACTCACGCCCCCTCGACATCGGCCGCGCCCAACGACTCGCCACCAACGACCAATACCGCGCCCTCGTCGCCCGCGACGGCGGCTGCCGAATGCTCGACTGCACCATCCCTCCCAACTGGTGCCAAGTCGACCACATCCACGAATGGACCGCCCAAAACGGCCCAACCGACCTCCACCTCCTCGTCCTGTGGTGCGTCTACCACCACAGCTTCAGGCACCGCCCAGACGTCCAACTCCACGGCGACGCCGACAACCTCAGTATCACCATGCCCGACGGACGAACCGTCCCCCTCCCCGCCCGCGGACCAACATCTCACCAACACGCCGCCTAAACCCCGACCCGCCCCGGACAAACCCGCCCGGCCACGCCGACGCGCCACGTGCCCCCTCCACCGGAGCCACCCGGAACCGCCCGGAACTATCCGGAACCACCCGGAGCCACCCGGGACCAGGCTCGGGGACCCGGAACCACCCGGGACCAGCGCTCGGGGACCCGGCGCCAACCACGGGGTTCTGGGCTCGGGGGGTGCTCGGGACAATCCACGGCAAACTGGACGGATGGCCACTTGGTTCAGCGCTGACATTCACTTCGGTCACGCCAACATCATCAAGTATTGCGACCGGCCGTTCGGCGACGTCGAGTCGATGAACGCAGCGTTGGTCCAGCGCTGGAACGAGACCGTCGCACCGGCGGACACGGTGTGGGTGCTGGGCGATGTCGCACTCGGTCGGATCGACGACACACTCGCACTCGCCGGCCAGCTACACGGCCGCAAGCTCCTCGTGGCCGGGAACCACGACCGCTGCTGGTCAGGGCACGGCCGGCGGGCCCAGGGCTGGGAGCAGCGGTACTACGACGCTGGATTCTCAGAGGTCCACCAGGGCCAGATCCAACTTGCGGTCGGCGCGAACTCGGTTGTCGCATGCCACTTCCCGTATCGGGGCGACAGTCACGACCAGGACAGATACGTCGAGCACCGCCCTGTGGACGCTGGCGAATGGCTACTCCACGGTCATGTCCACGAGCGCTGGCGACAATCCGGGCGGATGATCAATGTCGGAATCGACGCCTGGGATTGCCGCCCGGTCGGCGAGGCCGAAATCGTCGAACTGATCGACAACGGTCCGAACAACATCGCCCCCTGATCGACAAGGCTCCGAACGACATTGGCCCTTGATCCACGACAACTCGCATCGGTCGCGCAGAATAAGGAATGCGCGCTGTGCAGTTCTCGTCGTTCCAAGGACCGTTGTCTGTCGAAAACGTCGCTGATCCGTCGTGTGTCGATGACGGCGTCATTGTCGGCGTCGCAGCGACGGGCTTGTGCCGATCCGACTGGCACGCATGGATGGGCCATGACCCGGGAGTCGCGCTGCCTCACGTTCCTGGCCACGAACTGGCCGGCACGGTGCATGCGGTGGGATCCAACGTCAGGAACTGGCGCGTCGGAGATCGAGTGACGGTTCCGTTCGTGCTCGGATGCGGGCTGTGCGAGCCGTGCGCCAACGGCAACAGCCACATCTGTGACGACGAAGTCCAACCCGGCTTCACCCAGTGGGGTTCGTTCGCCGAGTTCGTTTCAATTCCCCGGGCCGATCTCAATCTCGTTCTCATTCCCGACGAGATGAGCTTCCCGACTGCCGCCAGCCTTGGGTGTCGGTTCGCCACTGCATACCGGGCGATCGTCACCCACGGTCGCCCCCTACCTGGACACTGGGTAGCCGTCCACGGGTGCGGAGGGGTTGGGCTATCAGCGATCATGATCGCCGCCTCGGTCGGTGCTCGAGTGATAGGGATCGACGTGTCGCCGGAGGCACTCGCAGCGGCCACCGACGCAGGGGCCGAACTGGTGGTCAACGCGTCGACAGCCGACGTTCCAGCCGCCGTGCGAGCGATCACCAATGGTGGTGCGCACGTCTCGATCGACGCTGTGGGCAGCGCGATCACGTGCTCGAACTCGGTCGCCAGCCTGCGCAAACGAGGCCGACACATTCAAATCGGGCTGATGGTCGGCGATTACGCCCGACCGCCGATACCCATGGATCTGGTGATCTCACGCGAGCTCGAACTCCGCGGTAGCCACGGCATGGCCGCCAACGCCTATCCGGCGATGATGGCCGATGTGGCGAGTGGTGAGCTACGCCCCGAACGTCTCGTGACCCGTGTGATCAGCCTCGACGACGCTCCCGCCGCGCTACGAGCGATGGGCGATGCACCGACTACGCCGACGCCAAAGGTTTCGGGGGCGCATGCAACGGCGACGGAGGGCACGGTGGGGATGACGGTCATCGTGCCGTGATCCAACGGATCCCGGATACGCGATCCCGGCGGCAAGCCTGCGGGATCCGGGCTCACGGCTCACGGCTTGCCGAAGAGATCCGCAAGGGCCGCCGTGATCAGATTGATTCTGATCCGACAGAGATCCACTGTGAACAGGTGGACGTCGTCGCGGAAGTCGCCGGGGTGAGCGCGGGCCCACGACAAGAAGTCGATCACGCGCAATGCGCCGAGCGATTCGAACTCACGCAGGACTGATTCGAAATCAGTGGTCGCCTGGGCGAACGCCGCCGAATCGGCGCGATAGACGTTGACCCACAGGACATCCTTTCCGGCCCCGATGGCGGCGAGCGTCTGCCCGATCCATGCCCGGAAACAGGAACGCTTGTCCCAGCCAGCACCGGTCGGACAGGCTTTGTCGATGTCGTTCGTGCCGAGCGAGATCACCCATTGCGCGGGGTCGAAGCCGCTGGCTTTCATCGCCCGAATCGCGTCCACACCGTTGCGCGAGGTGAGCACCATGTTTCGGCTCGGCAGCGCGTCGATTCGTGCATTCCAGCCGAACGCTTTCATGATCGAGCCGAATCCAGACCCGAGATCGTTGATCGTCAGGCTGTCCCCGATGTACGCAATCCGGTTGTCGAACGGCTTCGTCACCGGCACCACGTTTGGTGCCGGAGCGAGAGTGGCGTTTATGGACGTGCCCGTGAACCAACCCGTCAAATCGGCAACGAGGTGGGCGCCGCCCGACGCAAAGACGCCGACGCCTCGCGTGGAAAGCGCGGCGAACCCGAGGTTGGAGACGATCTCGCCCCGTCGGGTCGCATTCACGGACGACGTCTCGGGCAGCGGCGTTCCAGCGGGGTGAACAGTGAGAAAGCCCGCCGCCGAGGTGTCGACCATGGTCCAGTTGGCGACGACCGCCGACGCTCCGCCGAGGTCGATCGGAATCTCGATCGTTCCGCTCGGATGGATCAACAGTGCGCTGGATCGAGTGTCGATCAGCCGCGCAGGTGATACGGGAACGAACAGTCCGTCGGCCGTCGACGATGCCGAGTGGCCTGTGAAATAGCCGGAGATGTCAACCACGATGTGAACGCCGCTCGACGAAAAGATGGTGAAGCCGTCGGCGCTCACCGGCACGATCGCAGCGGCGGCACGAGTTTGGCCGGCCGCGGACGTGTTCAAGACCGAGGCGAACGGGCGCACTGCACCAGCCGGATATGCCGTGAGGAACCCGGCAGTGGTTCCCTCGGCTGCGGTGATGTTGACGGCAACCGCGATCGCATCGGACGGCACCGTCGTCGGCAGCGGGACCGACAACGTTGCCGACGGAGAGACGAACCGACTCGGTCTCGTGTCGTCAAGGCGTTGAGGCCGCAAAGGTACGAACCGTCCAACGACGGCCGTTGGTCCGGATGCTATAAATACGCCGTTCACGTCGACCACGATTCCGGCGTCGACCGAAGCGAACAGATCGATCTGTCCTCCGTCACCCAATTGCACGATCGCGCCGTTGGACCGAATGTCGCCAGCAGCAAAGTTGATGGTCGATGCGATCGGTTTCGGCTCGCCAGCAGGCCAGACGGTGATGAATCCGCTTGCAGTCACGTCTGTCACAGTGACCGTGACCGAGAGCGCCGTCGCCTCGTCGGGAATGCCGCATGTGCCCCCGCCGCCGACGCGAATCGTCGTGAGAGAAACTCGTTGATACGTTCCGACAGCGGCGGCGAGTCGGGTGTCGGCCAGACGACATGGGCCGAGAGCTCGGAAAGCGCTGGTCTCTGCAGGCACAGCAGCCGTCACAGCTTCAA
>JANOQU010000278.1:0-5712 GCA_031422355.1 Actinomycetes bacterium | reverse complement strand
GACGGACCAACACGTCGGCGCGAACGACATCGCCGAACGTGCGAGCAACCACCATTTCCTTGGCGCGACCACGGCGACGAGTGCGAATGATCGCTACTGCTTTGCCCGCCTCGACGACACGATACGGCACGAGATCCGTGCCATAGCGCCAGCGCACGAAGGCCTCCGACATCGGGGTGTGCAGAATTCGAGGGCCGACCGGTGGTTCGTCGATCCAACGTTCCAAGCCGCCCAAGCGCAACCATTCGTCGACGCCGATCCCGACTTCCTGACTGGCGCCGCCAATGGCACCTTGAGGTGAACCGGTTGCGAGGCTCCACCGATCGGCGGGAACCCGAGATCTCGCCGTCGTCAATGCGTGCGACCAACGTGGAATCACCGTGGTCGCCAGATGCCCGACCTCACACCAACCCATCGACAGGTATCCCGGCCGACTTTGATCGTTGGTCGTGTTGAACACGAATGACACCCCGCCATCGAGTAGCGACTCGACTCCCACGTTCGTGAGTTCGCGGAAGAGGCCGCGTCCCTGATAATCGGGATCGGTGGCGGTGTCGACTGCCCGCACAGCGTCAACGGTTTCCGTGCCTCGCAGGAACTGCCAGCGCATGAACGTGCGCACGGCAACGATTCGAGGTCCGTCGAGCGCGATCCAGGTCGGGGATCGTCCGAATGGATTCGAGTCGTGCTTCCACTCGAAGAAGGCAGCGATGCGGGCGTCATCTCCCCATCGCAGCGGCCGACGCATCATCTCGATCATCGCCGGACGATCTGCTTCCGTCGCCTCGCGAATCTGAAGGCCAGACGGCCGCCGTGACCGATTCTCCGTCGCCACCCGGGTCGCTGTGGGCGCATCTTCGGGCAACGGAGTTGGGATCAGCGAGGCATAGATCGACTCGATGACCCCGGCGGCCCGGCGCATGTCGAAGTCGGGTGCTCGACGAGCGGCGGCCGCCGAGAGACGGTGCCGGAGCACGCCGTCGCCGACCACCGATTCGAGCGCGTTCGCCAGCGCGTCAGGGTCTGCAGGTGCGACGAGCACAGCGTCGACACCGTCTGTCAGCGACTCGCCCACTCCGCCAACGGCAGTGGCGACCACGGGGAGCCCGAGCGCAAGCGCGTCCATCAACGCAACCGGCAGGCCTTCGTACGACGATGCCAGGACGAAGACGTCGAATCCGGTCATGACTCTCGTTGCGTCCGGTCGATACCCCGCGATCGTGACGGCATCGTCGAGGCCGAGATCGGTGACCAGCGTTCGCATCTGTCGTTCCAGCGGCCCTTGACCAATGGCGATCAGCCGACATCGAACTCCACGTTGATGCAGGCGCTGCATGGCCCCGAGCAGATTCGGGTAGTCCTTCTGCTCGCGGAAGTTGGCGACAGTTCCGATCACGATCTCGCCGGTACCGACGCCGAACTCGCGTCGTGCCGCCAAACGGTGACTGGGCTCGGCGGCCATGGCCGCAACTGCAGCGACATCGATCCCGTGAGCCAGGGACTGCGCGCTGCGCCGTCGTCGGCCGCGAAGCGAAGTCAGCACCTCGTTGCTCACGGTGATTGTGGCGTGGTCCCATCGCGAGGTCAGCCGGTTCGCGATCTGTACTGGTCGCCGATAGGTGCCGACGGCATTGTGTTCTGTGGTGACAAGCAGCGGCCGATGGCCGCGGGGAAGCGTGCGCACTACGCATCTGGCCACGATTCCGGGTACCGGTGAGTGAATGTGGACGATGTCGAACCGCTGGATTGCAAGCAGCCGGCGCAGTCGAAATGGCCACAGGTTCCACCGCGCGGGTGCCAGGCAGGTCGCTGTCACCCCCCGCAACTCCAACTCGTGGGCGAGGTGATCCTTCTTCGCGAGAACGTACGCGCATGACGGCTGCACGATCGACCTTTCGTGAGCATCTGCTGCCGACACGAGCAACCGTTCGGCACCGCCTGGCCCGAGGCCCTTGATCAGCCACAGCACCCGGATGGTCACGCGCCGAAGCTAGCAGCGGGTCCTGCCGGTTCTCAGATTCGATTGAGCGCTGATCGGAATCGGTCGGTGGCTGATTAGATGGGCGGATGCGCGTTCTGGTCACCGGTGGAGCCGGCTTCATCGGAGCCAACCTCTGCCGCTCGCTCGTCGCAGCCACTGGCATCGACTCAGTCGTCGTCCTCGACGACGTCTCGACCGGCTCAGTCGCGAACCTCGAAGAGATTGTCGGCGACGGCGCTGGAGCAGTCGAACTGCACGTCGGAAGCATCCTCGATACGGATGCGCTCGACGCAGCGATCGTCGGGTGCGACGCTGTCGTGCATCTCGCGGCGATCCCGAGTGTGCAGCGCAGCGTCGAAGCGCCGATTCGGAGCCACCTCGCCAACGCAACTGGCACGATCGAGGTGCTCGAAGCCGCCAGGCGTCACGGTGGATTGCATGTGATCACGGCCAGCAGCAGCAGCGTGTACGGAGCGAACCCGACAATGCCCAAGCACGAGCAGTTGCCCACACGGCCGCTGTCGCCGTACGCGGCCAGCAAGCTCGCCGCCGAGGCCTACACGTTGGCGTACGGCCACAGCTACTCGATGCCGACGCTGGCGTTCCGGTTCTTCAACGTCTATGGCCCGTTGCAACGGCCCGGCCATGCGTACGCGGCAGCGATTCCGGCATTCGTCCACGCCACGCTCACGGATCAGCCGATCACGGTGCACGGCACTGGAGAACAGTCGCGGGACTTCACGTCGGTCGACACCGTCGCTGCGGTCATCCTCGACTCGCTTCGTCGAAGGGTCCATGACTCAGAGCCGATCAACCTGGCGTTCGGCACGAGGTCCTCACTCAATGTCGTCATCGGCCAGATCGCCGAACTGACGGGCAAGCGCCCTGAAGTCCGTCGCGTTGCGAGCAGAGTTGGTGACGTGATGCACTCCCAGGCCGATGGCGGCAGGCTCGCCGAATTGTTCCCCGACATTCGGCCAGTCGACCTTGCGACCGGACTCAAATCGACGATCGCCTGGATGGCCGACGACGTCATCGGCGCCTGACCGACCATGTGTGGAATCGGAGGACAGTACCTCTCGTCATCCACTGATGACCAACGACTCGTGACCGAGACGCAACGCATCGTCGACGCGTTCGCAACCCGCGGTCCTGACGGTTCCGGCGTCTGGGCAGACGCCGAGCGAGGAGTAGCACTCGGTCATCGTCGCCTCGCAATCATCGACACCACGCCCACCGGAGCTCAGCCGATGGCGAGTGCGTCGGGCCGCTGGACCCTCACCTACAACGGCGAGATCTACAACCACGATGCTCTTCGTCGAACCCTGGCCGACAAATCGGTTCGATTCCGCGGTACCAGCGACACTGAAGTCCTCGTCGAAGCGTTCGATGTCTGGGGGATCGACGAGACGTTGCGTCGAGCGGACGGAATGTTCGCGTTCGCCGTCTGGGACCATAATGCCTGCACGCTCACCTTGGCTCGTGACCGCTTCGGCGAGAAGCCCCTGTTTTGGTGCAACGATGGGCGCCGGTTTGGATTCGCCAGCGAGGTCAGGGGTCTGGAAACTCTGGATGGCTTCGATCGCAGCATCGATCATGCCTCGATCGCATCGGTGTTGACTCTCGGGTTCATTGCGAACCCGCAGAGCATCTACGCGGCTGTCCGACAACTGCGGCCCGGCCATGTGCTGGAGGTCGATCGCACGGCCGGGCGAATCGTGACGTCAGAGCGATGTTGGTGGTCGCTGCGAGACGAGATCGAATCAGCGGTTGCCGATCGGGAGCGAACATCTCGCGACACCCGCCGCGACCATGCGGGTACACGGGGCAATGCCGTCGCCGAACTCGATCACGTGCTGTCTCGGGCGGTTGCGGCACGGATGCAGAGCGACGTGCCGCTCGGAGCGTTTCTGTCTGGCGGTGTGGACAGTTCCCTTGTCGCGGCTCTCGCGCAGCGTGCCCTTGGTTCGACTCCGTTGAAGACGTTCACCGTCACCATGCCGGACACGTTGGTGGCTGACGGCACCGATGAGAGCGAGCCAGCCCGGCGGGTTGCGAGCCACCTCGGCACCGAGCACACCAGTGTCGAACTCTCTGCCGGTGACGCATTGGCGATGGTGCCGAGCATCGGCCGTGACTGGGACGAGCCATTCGGCGACCCGTCGATGCTGCCGTCACTGATGTTGTGCAAGGCCGCCGCACAATCGCTGAAGGTGTGCCTGGCGGGCGATGGTGGAGATGAGATGTTCGCCGGCTACAACCGTCATGCCCTTGGTCAATCAGTGGCCAACGGAACCGACTGGATGCCAACGGCGATGCGCCGGGGCATCAGCCGAGCGCTCCTCGTACCGTCGGCACGCAGCATCGACGGTGTCAATCGGGTTGTCTCACGAGCGCTGCCATCTCGGTGGAGGCTGGCCAACCTCGGTGATAAGACGCGCAAGCTGGCTGCCGTCATGACCGCATCACCGGACGATCCGAATGGCGCGTGGACGGCTCTGGCCGGGGTTTGGCCGCCGTCGCTCGTCAGCCCATCATCCGGCATCGCGCTGCCAGATGCACCAGCCGGTTTGTCGTCGACCGAAAGAATGATGTGGTTGGACACGGCTGTCGTGCTCGCCGACGACATGCTGGTGAAGGTCGATCGAGCGAGCATGGCGTCATCGCTGGAGGTGCGGGTTCCGTTCCTCGATCCGAGTGTGCTGGCCTGGTCGTGGCGCCAGCCGATACACCTCAAGACGGGCGGTGCCGTTGGCAAAGTCGTCGTCCGCCAACTGCTTGACACGATGGTTCCGGCTGGCATCGCTCGACGACCGAAGATGGGCTTCGACCCGCCCCTTGCGACGTGGCTCCGGGGCCCGCTCCACGGGTGGGCGGCGGATCTGCTGGCGTCGCCGCGTTGTGTCCGCGAGGGCTGGCTGGACGGTGACTCGTTGGCGACCACATGGCGCGAACACCACGCCGGATCGCGCGACTGGACGTACCGACTGTGGAGCGTTCTCATGCTCGAAAGTTGGCTGGCCGGGCGAGACCCATGAGCGGCGGTAAGCGTCGCAATGTGATCCAGCAATGTGACGCCCGTGTCGTTGCTGGCGTGTCGTTGCTCGTGGCGATTGCCGTCGCGATCCAGAGCGCCGTCGCGCACGTGTCGCCGACAGGCTCTACCGGAACCGACGTGGTTGTCGTCGGTCTCTTCGCTGGCTTCATCGCGTGGGCTGGGGCCTCAGCTCCATGGTGGCTGATCACGGGGTTCGGTGGCGTCGCGACATTGATCAGCGGACCCTCGTGGTGGACGATCGCGGCCGTCGTAGCCTCTGGCATCGGCCTGTTGCTCGGCACGGTCAAGCAGAGTTCACCGTGGCTTCGAAGCGTCGCATCCGGACTTGCGGTTCTCGCGTTGATGCGGACCGACCTCGACCTGTTGTTCGGCAACACCGCATTTGGCGCGTCGGCAATCGTCGTCGGTGCGACCTGTGTTGTGTTCGTTGTCATCGCAATTGGTCGCCGCCCAAGGCTGATACGGCGACGGGTGCTGTGGTGTGGTGCAGCGTTCCTGGGGCTGGTCGTGGCTGCCGCCACTGGCCTTGTACTCGTCGGCCTCGGAGCGCGGGATGATCTGGCTGCGGGTCGGAACCACCTCACCGACGGTCTCGGCGAACTCCGTTCGGGGGAAACCCTCGCCGCCGCCGCAAGCCTTCGATCGGCGGCGGCGGAACTGCAGCGGGCGAACG
>JANOQU010000277.1:0-4545 GCA_031422355.1 Actinomycetes bacterium | reverse complement strand
GCCCGCCGTTGGCCCAGTGAATGATGTGATGGACTTGGAGCCCAAAAGTGCTGGTGCAGTGAGTGTGGCGGCAGATCCGGTCGCGGTCTTCGACGACAATCCTGGTTCGCAAGGGCACGATGTGGCGGAGGCGGCCCATGTTGATCGGGGAGCCGTCGCGGTGCCATAACGGTTGAACATGACCATCACAGGTGACCCGTTCAAACAATGCGTCTGGCAGGGTTGGGCCGTGATGGATCCATGATCCTTCAGCGTCGAGATGGATGACGACCTTGAAGTTCTCGCGCCGGGACATCGAATCGACCGAATCGAGGGACCGTTTCGATATCTCGACGAGCGCGTCCAGCCAGGTCGCGTCGATATTGCCGGCCCGGAACAGAGCATCTTTGGCTTCCTGTAACGCTTGCTGAATGAACGCACCATCGGCACCGTCAGCGAGACCGTGCAGGAAGAAGTCGCCGTCATCGTTGAACCCGGTCGACAACTGGCGCTGTGGTGCTGCAGGTTCAGGTTTGTCGGGTTTCGGCGCGGCTGAGAAGAACCGTCTTGGTAACCCGACCCGTAATTGGGCGACCGTCGCGTTGGCCGCCAGTTGGCATGCTTCGGCGTCGTTGTGTGCCGGTGTCCGTTTCGACACCGTCGCCATCTGCTCGAACGACAATCGGCCGTCGGCGAACGCTGCGACCGTGACCGGCAACTCGTCACGTCGACCGACCACTTGCACGATCTGATGGGCACGCTCGGGCGACACCCCGGTCTGCCACGCGACCCATTGCGCTGCAGTGCTGTTACTGGCATCCCAACCCTGCAACGACATCGACTCCCCCACCAACTCGACCAATTCGGCGTTGAGGACATTCAAATGCCCGCACACCTCAGCCAGGCGGCGGGTCACCCGCTTCAGCGAGGTCTCGGTCTCCGTCGTCGACATCTGTCAGCGCACCAATTGCAGGTGGCGGGGTGGGCCAACCCGGACAGCCGGACCCTCGACGAAATGGTTGAACTCGTTGGAATCGTTGACCTCGTTGGAATCGTTGGAATCGATGGCCGATGCCGTCGCCTTCGCCCTCCGCAGTCGGCGCCGTTGGCTGGCGGTCATGCCGCCCCAGACCCCATGCTTCTGCTGCGTTTCCAGCGCCCACTCGAGGCACTGCGAACGAGCCGGGCAAGCACGACAGAACGCCTTGGCCGGGCCAGTGGTCTGCCCAGGAACCGGAAACAACACGTCGGGGTCGACACCGGCACAGCGGGCGTACTCGGCCCAGACCATGGCGTCTTGGTCGTCATTGACTTCGGCCCGGTGAGTCCTCATGTGTTCACCATGACAGAGGGGTGTTGCACAGTTGACTCCATCGCTCGATCTGGCACGAAACACGCCCTTGTTCCCGCTCCGTGCCAAGGGGTGGCACGCGTCGGCACCGAGGGCGTGGTTCGTGCCATCGAAAGCCGATCGGGCTGCGGGCAGGAGACCCGCAAGAGCAGCGGGCAGCGGTGGCGCGATCGGCACTCGGTGGCAGCGGCGGCAGCAGGGTCAGGCAGCAGGGGTCAGTAGCCGTTGGCCGACATCGCCGCGTGCAGGCTGCGGCGGCCGAATTCGGCGAACACATCGTCGCCTCGTTCGTCTGACCACACGACCGTGCATAGGTGGCCAATGCTGGACGCGGCGATCAGCGCGGCGCGTTCGTCGTCGTTCATCGCCCGCCCATAACCCTCGAAGAACGCGGCTGGCACGGCTTGGCGATTGCGCCACTCGTTCCACCACAGTCGGTGGAGGTCGTCGTGCCATGGACCGACGCGGGCATGCTCGAAGTCGATGACGCTCAGTATCCCGGCATCGTCGATCAGCCAATTGCGCGGCTGCCAATCGCGGTGGCACGGAACACCGATCGGGTCCGCTTGGCGATCAAACACCAACACCTGGGACCGGGCGAACGCCTGCTCGGCGTCAGTCAACAATCCGGGACTCGCTCGCGAGATCCATTGTTCGACTCGCGCCCGCTGGCGGCTCGCGTAGCCGGAGATCACCACACCGGGTTGGGCCTCGTGCCATCGCCGCAACAGCTCACCTGCTTGGGCCGACACGTCGGTATCAGCGACGGCCTGATCGATCGTGAGGTGATGCGCTCGGAGCCGAGACAGCACCAAGACATGGGCTGCATCGTCGGCCGCGACCAACTGCGGCGCACAGGGTCCAAGCGCCGGCGCCCACCGTTTGTAGGCGTCGAGTTCGGCTGCGAACTTCGACGGCTGACTGTGACACTTGCCGACGTATTCGGCTCCATCACGGGTCTGCAGGCCGACCACGACCGACTCGCCGTGCGGCCACGACAGGTCATCGACAACGACGCAGGCACCCAACGCGGCTGCCGCAGCTTCGAGGATCCGTTCAACCGCCACGGGTTCCCTCACAGGCCGAGATTACGCCGGTTGGACAGCCAAGATTGAACGAAGCTCAGCGACGAACAGGTCGCGGTACGCGAGCGAGTCGTGCATCATGTGACCGGCACCTGCGATCACACGCACATCAGCGTGGGGACTGTGCGTGGCCAAGAGGTCGATGTCAGCCTGGCGCACCACGCCGTCAAGGGAGGCGCCATCGGCTGCGAGCACGGTGGTGGGCACCGGGATGACCGCATGTGAGTCGAATGCCGGCGACATCACCGGGGCATCGGCACCGGTGTCGGGCAGCACAGTGGCATCGACGTGGAGCAGACCATCGGCCATAGCCAGAACCCCATCTGGTTGATACACCTCGCCCGTCAACGGGCCACCGGCCGTTGGCATCGAGCGCAGCATCTCCGCAGTAGCCTCCAGGCTGGTTCCGCTGGCCTGCATCGCCGGGATCACCTGGCGCAAGAGTTGGAACATCCCCGCCAGCGCATGGTCGGTGAAACTGTCTAGCGACATGATGGCCGGATCCTCCAGCAGCAACGCGGTGACAAGGTCAGGTCGGTGTTGGGCGAGCGCTGCAGCGGTCGCGCCACCCAGCGAATGACCCACGATCACGCAGGGCCGCTGGATCACGTGGTCGCAGACGGCGATCGCATCGCTCATGTACTCGGCGAAGCCGTACGCGTCTGGGGCCCAGGCTGATTCTCCATGACCCCGAAAATCGAGACGGAAGACGTGGTGGGTTTCAACGAGTTGCGGCACCAACCAATCCCAGGTCGACATGCACGACGTGATCCCGTGCAGGAACAACACTGCGGGACCGTCGCTGTTGCCGTCGACCTCGACGTGGAGTCGAACGCCGCCATTGTCGATGAACATCTCGGCACGCTACCCGTGCGTGCGTCGGTCACGAAGGAATTGGAACCGTTCGCGGGTCGAGGCGACCGTCTCGGCGCTGATGTCGGCGAGCAGGATGCTCTCGCTGCGCGACGCAGTGGCCAATAGTTCGCCCAAAGGGTCGATGATCCGACTGTCTCCGCAGTACGCCAGCCCGCCTCCCTCACCGACCCGGTTACAGCCGACTACGTAGGCCTGGTTCTCGACAGCCCGTGCTTGGAGCAGAATCTGCCAATGCATTCGACGGGACTCGGGCCAGTTGGCCGGTACGAGGAAGACGTCTGTCTGCGTTGCGAGTTGCCAGAACTCATCGGCGAAACGTAGGTCGTAGCATACGAGCGGGCTGACTCGAAGTCCTTCGATCTCGACCGTGATCAACTCGGCGCCGGCGCGAAAGTGCTTGTCCTCACCGCCGTAGGTGAACGGATGGATCTTGCGGTAGCGGTGGACGACACCGTCTGGGCTGGCGAGAACGAAGCTGTTGAACGGGCGCTGATCATCGCTTGCGGCGTCAAGAGGAATCTCCGGACAGGTGCCACCGACCCACAGCCCGTTCGCCGCTGCCTGCTCGACGATGAACTGCGAGGACGGGCCGCCCTCGGGTTCGCCAATCGCCCGGTCGATCACGAAGCCTGTACTGAACGTCTCGGTCAGCAAGGCGATCCGGGCGCCCGAACCGGCGGCAGCAGCGATCATCGGAGCGACGTGAGCGAAGTTGGCCTCGCGGTCTGCCCAGACAATGTCGTGCTGGATCGCGGCGACACGAACAGCCGACGGACTCATGGCCGCAGCCGTTTCAATCGAGTGACCGCTTCGTCGAGAACTTCGAAGCGCTTGCTGAAGGCGAATCTGACGAGATGTCGACCCCGGCGCGGATCCGTATAGAACACTTCGTTCGGGATCGCGACAACACCGCACAACGTCGGAAGGTCCCGGCAGAACGCGTACCCGTCGCCGTCGCTGCGCAATGGCCGGATATCGACGGTGACGAAGTACGTGGCCTGAGGATGGAACACGTCGAAGCCAGCCTCGACCAGACCGGCGCAGAGCCGATCACGCTTGGCCTGAAGGTCTGCGGCGATCGCTGCATAGAACTGATCGGGAAGGCGAAGTCCCTCGGCAATCGCAGGCTGGAACGGGCCACTGTTGACATACGTCAGGTACTGCTTGGCCGTGCGGACTGCGGCGACGAGGGCAGGCGGGCCGACGACCCAACCTACTTTCCATCCAGTCGTGTTGAACGTCTTGCCGCCGGAA
>JANOQU010000276.1:0-11884 GCA_031422355.1 Actinomycetes bacterium | reverse complement strand
CACCGCTGCGACCGCTGCGACCAACAAGATCAGCGACTGGGCGACATCCATCGTCTCATTGTGGCGGCCATTCGGCGCAATTGAGGGAAATCAAGAGCCCTTCACGATTGCTCGGGAAGGGCTCTGCATGCAGTCCGACGGGTGGAGCTGAGGGGAATCGAACCCCTGGCCTCGACTGTGCGATAGTCGCGCTCTACCAACTGAGCTACAGCCCCGTGAATGCGGTCGCCACTCTAGCGGTGGCGGTTCCCAATGAGCAGCCGAATTCTGACCGACTCAGGCGGCACGGAACCAGGTGTTGTCCTGGTGCTGGGAATGACGCTCGATCTCACGCAATTGCACCAAGCGATAGCAGTAGCCACACAGCGAGAGGAACGTGAGCGCCAAGGCATACATCATCACGCTGGACTTTGTGGTCGCAGCAAGGAACAGTGAGGCGCAGAATGCCATCGCCAGCAGGAACAACACGTTGGCACGCCGGCGACGAACTTCGACGCGATGGCTCTTGGCACGATGAAGGTGCGCCTGGCGATGCGGCATCTCGGCGTGTGTCCGACCGGAACCTGTTTCGGCGTGGCTTCGGCGCTGTAGCGAGCCCGGGCCTTCACGATGCGGTGCGGGCACGACTGACAGCGAACGGTGCATCTGACCGGGGCGACCACCGGCGGCCGGGCGAGCCAATGGCGACTGGGCCAACGGTCGCGACATCGATCGCATCGGGGCCATGCCTCTGGTCGGTACAGAACGCTGCAAGCTGGACAACTGGCGGCTGAAATCCGAAACTGAGCTACCGGGACGACTGTCGCTGCGGCTGCGGAGAAGCGGCGGCAGCAAGACTGCGGCCCAAGCGGCGGCTACGGCGAGGAGAACGATTCGTTCCACTGATTCACTGCTCCTTGGAGGAAGACGGTGTGGCGGGTGGAGTGGACAGAGTGTGCTGGGTCATAATGAGAAGGTGACGTGCGGATGACGTGTCGTGAGCCAGGGAGCCACCGTCACAGATCCGTAATAACATTACGATTGTACAACATTCGTGACATCGCATGCAACGTCGCCTGTCACGTCGTTGGCAGGACGACGATACGCGCCGGATCGCCCACCGGTTTTTTCCCACAATGCGAGCTGGCCGATCACCATGCCCTTGTCGGCGGATTTACACATGTCGTAGATGGTCAGAGCAGAGACTGAGCAGGCATGCAGCGCCTCCATCTCGACTCCCGTGCGGTCGACGGTGTCGACCTGGGCCTCGATCGCGATGTGATCGTCTCCGATCTCGAAGTTGATGTACACCGAGCCGACGAGTAACGGATGACACAGAGGAATCATGTCGGCGGTGCGCTTTGCGGCCTGGATTCCGGCGATCCGAGCCACAGCGAGCACATCACCTTTGTTCACCTCGCGGTTGGCGATCGCCGCGGTCGTCTCGGGTTTCATCGTCACGATGCAGCGGGCGACGGCACGACGGTGAGTCGGCTCCTTCGGCGTGACATCGACCATCCGGGCGCGACCGAGCGGATCGAGGTGAGTGAAGGAAAGATCAGACATCCGAGCCACAGCGTAGTGATGGGCCGTACCGACAATCGCGCACCCTCGCGTTGGCGCAGGTCACGAGCGGGCCGGACCTGTCTCGACGACCTCGAAGGCGGTACCAGGTATGCCCTTCAACTGGTTGAGATCATCGTCGATCCAGCCGGAGTTCGGTGCGCCTTGGAAGAACCAATTGCTGCCGTTGTCGGCGTTGATGAATCCGTACTGCTTGAGCGCGATTGCAATCACTCGCGCCTGCCCAGTCAAGCCACTGATGTCGTAATCGGCTCGAAGGCGCAGCCGCAGACCCATCGGCGGCAGGTCGACGTCCGTGCGACTGGATGCGAAATGAGTCGCCGGCAGGATGTATGCCCGCTGGGTTTGAGAGAAGGTCACCCTGATCGCATGATCGATGCGGCCGGCGGCAACTTCTTCGAAACGCACCAGTCCCGGCAAGATCGGCAGTCCAGCCGCGTCGGCGCTGGTCCAACCAAGTGGGCGCAGCGCGTTGGACGCCAGATCGAACCGGGCGCCCGAATAGGCAGACCATCCGGCGCCCGAGCGGTACGACGAATACAGCTCGAAGAGTTGACAGGTGCCGCGTTGAAGCGCAATGACATGGCGGTCGCCGACAGCGTTTGAACCGCCCTCGATCGGTGCGTCGAGCGGGATCGGGAACGGTCCCTGGTCGCTCTCGTCGGCTGCCTCGTTGCCATAATTGATCGGAACGAGTGCCTGGTTTGCCGGGACGACAACGAACGGGATGCCGTACTCGGGGTTCTCGCCGAAGTCGGGATGCAGATTGTCGGAACCGACCGACTGGATCTTGGCGATCGTTGCGGCCGACCCAGCGCGCAGTGGCAAGGTGTCGACGCGCATGTTCCAGGGATTGTCGCTCGGAAAGATGCTGCAACCGCCAATCGACGGAACCATGCCGGAACCCGGTCCGGGCGGCACCGTTGGAGGGATCGTCGCTGGCGTCGTCGGTGCAGTGGTCGACGACGTCGTCGTCGGAGTCGCCAAGCGCTCGGCGAACCGATTGGCGGTCGCCGGACCGTGCACTTCGGACGGCGCCGCAACGGCGACTGCGACTCCGCTCGCCACCAAGACACCGGCCCCCAAGATCACGAAACGACGGCTGGATCCAGCCCTCGCCACGGCGTCAGCCGCCGATCTGACTCATCGAGCGCGTCGGTCGAGTGAAGTTGACCTGATTGATCTGGTGTCCTGCCCATTTGGTTCCGACGGCGCGTTGAATTTCCACGGCAAGTTCATCGTCATTCGAACCGCCGCGCATGAGCGCGAGCAGGTTGAATTCCGTGTTTGCGAACAAACAGGTCCGAAACTGGCCGTCTGCGGTGAGTCGGACACGGTCACAATCGCCGCAGAAGGGCTTGGTGATGGTGGGGATCACGCCGATCATGCCCTTGCCATCCAGATACCGCCAGCGATCAGCAGGCGCCGCACCCCGAGCCGGAACCTGTTCGATGGGGTAGACCGCTCCGATCGCGTTCACGATCTCGTCCTGGCTGACAACTTTGTCATTCATCCAGTGCCCGGAGGCATCCAGCGGCATGAACTCGATGAATCGAACTTCGACGTCGTTGTCTCGCCCGTAGGCGGCGAGGTCGAGAATCTCGTCGTCGTTGGTGCCCCTTTCGATGACGACGTTGATCTTGACTGGCGAGAATCCGGCTTCCTTGGCCGCTTCGATCCCGTCGAGAACGCGAAGCAATTCGTCGCGACGTGTCATTCGTTGGAACTTGTCACGCTGGAGTGTGTCGAGGCTGATATTTGCTCGGTCGAGACCGGCTTCGCGAAGTTCGTGGGCGAGCAACCGGAATGTTGCCCCGTTGGTGGTGATCGACAAGTCCGGCTTCTGCCCGGCCAGGGCCGAACTGGACGACGACGGAACCCGCAGTTGGGCCAGCTTGTGGACCAGGACGGGCAGATGCGCACGCACCGTTGGCTCGCCACCAGTCAACCGAAGGCCATCGACCTCGAACCGTTCGACGAAAATCCGCGCTAGTCGCTCGATCTCTTCGAAGGACAACACGTCACTGCGCGCCAGCCACTTCATGCCCTCTTCCGGCATGCAGTAGGTGCAGCGAAAGTTGCACCGGTCGGTGACCGAAATGCGTAAATCGCGGATGGTGCGTCCAAAGGGATCGACGAGATCCATACCGGCAGGCTACGCCCTGAATGCATCGTTGCTGCGATCGCCGCCTGCACGGCTCAGATCGACAGGAGGTACACGTTCACATCGCTGCCGGCCGGGATCGATGATCCGTCGGGGAGTTCGGCGAGCGCTGTCGCCAGCGCACTTGCTGCAAGTTGATGGCTGCCCTGGGCACCACCGGCCCGGACGTGATAGCGGCCGTCATCACCGAATTCGCCGGTCACCCGCTGGTAGTGCACCTTGCCATCAGGTGTGCGGCGAAGCTCTGCGTCGGCGATTGCCGACACCATTGGACGCATCAGGGCCGAAGTATGACCCATCATCGAACGTAACGCCGGACGTGCGAGCAATTCGAAACTGACCATCGACGACACCGGGTTGCCAGGGAGACCGAAGATTGGAATTCGCCGGCCGGCGGAGTTCAGTAGAAGGCCAAACGCGAACGGCTTGGCGGGCTTGATCGCGATCTCCATCCAGATCATCTCGGCTATCGAGGACAGGGTGGCTTTGACGACGTCATAGTCGCCCATGCTCACTCCCCCGCTGGTGATGATGGCGTCGCACGTCTCCGCTGCCGATCGCAACGCTGTCTCCAGCGCATCCTCGTCGTCACGAACAACCCCGAAATCGACAGCGATCGCGCCCGCTTCGGCGACCATGCCGAGCAGCATCGTCTTGTTGCTCTCGCGGATTTGCCCGCGCTTCAGGTCGCTGCCGTCATCGATCAGTTCGTCGCCGGTCGACATCACCGCAACCCGAGCCTTTGGTACCACCGACACGATGCGGGCGTTGACGCTGGCGAGCACGCCACTCACGGCCGGACGAACGATGGTGCCAACGTCGTACACGATGGTCCCGGCGGAGATGTCGCCGCCTGCCGGACGAATGGCCTGTCCGGCCTGAACCGCCACATTGATCCGGACACTCGCCCCGTCATCGATACGCTCGGTCGACTCGACCATCACGACGGCATCGGCCCCTGGCGGAATTGGTGCACCCGTCATGATCCGAATTGCTCCCCCGGTGGCGAGCGCCTGCTCGCCTGTCGCCCCGGCAGCGATCTCGCCGACGACGGGCAAGACGATTGGAAATGTTTGAACATTCGCTGCCACGACCGCGTATCCATCGACGGCGCTGTTTGCGAAGCCGGGTACGTCTTCGACGGAGATGACGGCTTGGGCAAGCACACAGCCCCGCGCCTGCTCGATCGTGGCCGTCACGACAGCCAACGTCGCACAATCGGCGAGCACGATCTCGCGGGCCTGTTGGATCGAGACGCTCACCCTGTTCATCACCTGCACGGTACCGTTGGCGCAGCATGCACAACGACGACGCGACGCACGGGCTGGGGTCATACCGGGCGTTCTCGTCTGACGGCCACGCTGCTCGATGGCGGCCGTGGGACGCCGGTCCCGAGTCTGCCGAGCATGAGTTGCTGACGCTGGCCTGGGAGAACGAAGCGTGGACCGCGTCAGGTGCGATCGAGCGCGCCAACGCGCACGACACCATCCACTATGTCGTGCGGATCTCGCCGACGTGGCACGTCCGTCAGTTCCTGCTCTTTCGAGATATGGACGAACCGGACCTCTGGCTCGGGACGGACGGTCACGGTCGGTGGGGTGAAATGAATGGTGACCACCGCCCAGAACTGGATGGCTGTGTCGACATTGCGCTGCGTTGCACACCATTCACAAACTCGCTGCCGATCCGAAGGCTGCCACTCCATGTCGGCCATGCAGCCGACATCACAGTGGCTGTCATCGACGTCGAGACACTCGACGTCCAGCCCGATCACGTGCGCTACACACGACTCGCAAGTCACCACTGGCGGTACGACCGGCTGATCGACGGCTCAGTCGAGCCGGGTTCCACTCAACTGTTCGACGTCGACGAGCACGGATTGGTGATCGACTCGCCCTCGTTGTTCCGACGAATCAACTGAGCATTCACTGCTCACCAACGACTCGATCCAGTTCGATCCGAAACGCTTTGCCGTACTGCGGATGATCGAGAGCAAGTTCGACGACGGCGCTGAGCCACCCCACCGGCGTACCGGTGTCGTAGCGCTTCACCTCGCGAAGCAGCCCGTGGAACAAACCGCCTGCGGCCTGTACGCGAAGGGCATCGGTGAGCTGCAATTCGCCACCGGCCCCGGGCTTGAGTCTGGCGATCGCGCCAAAGATGTCGGGCGTGAGCACATATCGACCGATGATGATCAAATCGCTGGGGGCTTGCTCGATCGTCGGCTTCTCGACCATGTCGATGATTCGAACCAAGCCATCGTCACCCACGTCGCCGTCCGGCACGATCACGCCGTAAGCGCCGACATCGACGAGTGGCACTCGCTTCAATCCGACAACGCTGCTGCCAGTCCTCTCACACACCCGGCACATTTCCGCGAGCAAGTCACTAGAGCCCATCAGTTCATCGGGCAGCAGGACGGCGAAAGCCACGTCTCCGACGGCTTCGGCTGCGCATCCGACAGCTTGTCCGAGACCGAGTGGCTCGTCCTGGTATGCAAAACTGATTCGGACGTCGTTGCCGATCCGACGCATCCGTTCGGCGATCTCGATCCGTCCGCTGTCTTCGAGCTTGGCGATGATCTCCGGTGCGGCGTCGAAATATGCCTCGATCGCTGGCTTGCTGCGGCTGTTGACGATCACGACATGGTCGATGCCCGCGCCGGCGCACTCGTCGATGATCAGTTGCAGGGCAGGAACATCGATGATCGGTAACAGTTCCTTCGGGACCGCTTTGGTCGCCGGCAGGAACCTGGTGCCGAGGCCTGCGGCGGGGATGACGGCGGTGCGAACGGACATGGGGTCCGAGGCTACAAAGCCGGTATGGTTGGCACTCTCATCCAGAGAGTGCCAACAGCCAGCGGAGTGCCGTTCATGCCCACCTATGTCTACAAATTCATCGACACAGGCGAGACCATCGAGGTCCAGCAGGCGTTCACCGATGATGCCCTCACCGAGGCGACTCATCCATCGTCCGGGGAGACACTTGCGGTGAAGAAGGTCTTCCTCCCGGTCGGGGTCACGTTCAAGGGCGGCGGTTTTTACAAGACCGACAGCCGAAACGGGTCGTCCAGCAGTTCCGGTTCCACCTCGGCCAACGGCGACGGTGGCGCGGCGACAACCTCGAGCTCGGGCGAATCCTCGTCCAATGAGAAGAAGTCGGCCGACAAGAGCACCGGTTCCAGTGACTCCGGCTCGAGCAATAGCTCGTCGACGAGTTCCACCCCTGCCGCCCCCGCATCCTCTGGGTCGGGATCGAGTTCGGGCTCGTCCTCCGGTACATCGTCGAATGGCTCGCCAAGCAAGAGCACCGCTGGCTCGTCGTCAAGCTGACGACCCCACTGTAGCCTGACCGACGACCTTCCCCCGTCGTACACATGTCGCCGCTTTCGGCGACTGTCGAAGGAGGTTGTCATGCGCTGGATTGCGCGTCTTCGGATGTTGTTGGCCCGTCGTCCGTGGATCTATTGGACAGCAGTCGCGTCGGTGGCCATCGGACTCGGTACGGCGGTGGCGGGCGCCGTCGCAGCGGTCGACCACGAACGCGACTCGTGGGGCGAATCCGCTCGCGTGTACGTCGCGACGTCGCCGATCGCGATCGGCGAACTGATCGAGGTGTCCGCCGAGCGCCGTGAGGTACCGATTGCCATTCTGCCGCTTTCAGCCCTGCGCTCTGTCACACCGGGAGCGGTTGCAGTTCAGCGGATCAGCGCGGGCGAGATCATCGTGGGAATCGATGTATCCGAGTCGGACGGGCCACTCGCACTTCTCCCGAACGGTTGGTTGGCGATCACAATCGAATGGCAGATCGATGTCACGTTGGCGAGCGGCGACTCCGCAGCCGTGATGGCCGGCGGAGCCATGATCGCACCCGACGCAGTCGTCCTGGCCGTCCTCGCTGGCGCGGTGGTCATCGGAGTACCAGAAGATGTTGCGCCGGCAGTTGCCGACGCAGTCAACCAGAGAACCGCCGTGATCGCGTTGGCGGACCGATGACCGGGTTCGACACGTGGTTGAGTTACTCCCCGTCGGGTTACGCAACACATGTACCTCAATCGACGCCCATGCGGTAGTCCGCCGCGTTCGTGGCGCTGCGAAGAGTGACTCAGTCAGCGCCAGCCGGCCGCGACGATGATCAACACGACCACACCGAGCACGATTCGGTAGATCACGAACGGTGTAAAGCTGCGTGTTCGAATCAGCTTCAACGTTCCCCAGACGGCCAGCCAACCGCTGAAACCTGAGGCGACGATGCCAACCAGCATCGGCATAGCCAGGCCTTCGGGGATGCCGTCCTTGAACAACTTCGCCATCTTGTAAACGACCGCCCCGGTCGTCACCGGCAGGCTCATGAGGAAGCTGATTCGAGCAGCGGTATCCCGATCGAAGCCGAGGAACCGGCCAGCTGTCATCGTGATTCCCGAACGTGACGTGCCTGGATTGAGAGCGAGCACCTGCGCAACACCGATCCCAACGGCATCGCGGCCGGTGTACTCCGCAATCGTTCGCCGGCCGAGTACCCGATCCGCGACGTACAGCAACACCCCGAACACGATCAGACTGACAGCAATCAAGGTCGGGGTACCGAGCCTTTCGTCGATGCTCGCCTCGAACAGTGCCCCGACAAGTGCGGCAGGCACCGACGACAACACCAGCAACCAAGCCAGTCGCCCTTCCTGGCTGGTCGGCCGCTGTCGCTTGACGACCAGCCGGGTTCCCTCGGACACGTACGTGACGATGTCGCGACGAAAATATGCAAACGCAGCGATCAGGGTTCCGGTGTGCAACGCAACATCAAACGCCTTCTCGACGGCTCGCCCGCCGGTCGATTCGTCGAAGTCGTTCCAGCCGAACAACCACGGCACAAGCAACAAATGCCCGCTGGATGAGATCGGAAGGAATTCGGCAAGGCCCTGGACGAGGCCGAGCACAATCGCATGAAGTATCGGCACGGCGGAATGTCTAGTAGGCCGTCACGCTCGGAACCACTCGCGCCGTCCATGGCCGATGTTGATCCCAGTGGTGACCGATCGGTTGGGCGGCTCTGAGCTTGACCAGAAAGTCCTGCGGGCCATCGAAGTCGGGCATCTCGACGTACGCAGCGCCAAGCGCGAGAGGAACATGGGCGTCGCTGCCAGCGCCACCTGCGAGGTCGTGCTCCTCGGCGAAGGCCGCTGCCAGCGCATTCAACGACGGGAGCGACGTCTTTGCGTTGAGTACCTCGATCGCGTCGATCAGACCATCATCGGCCAGTGCTCTCAATGCTGACTCGGCAAGGTTGCGCCGCATTGGATCAAAGGGATGCGGAATGTAGACGAGCCCGCCCTGATCACGGATCTGACGCGCCGCTTCCGTCGGTGGGACCCCGATCGGCACACGTTGAGTCAGGAACAGACCAATGATCTCGCCGGCATGCGTCTTGAGTTCCTCGCCAACGATGACTCTGCAGGGCAACTCCGAGGCCAATGCCTGAGCGCCTTTCACCGCATTGTGGTCGGTGATGCTCAGCACGTCGATGCCGCAGTCGACAACCGATGCCGCAACCTCATCGGGTGTGGTGGTGGAGTCACCACTCCACATCGTGTGGCTGTGCATGTCGACACGAACCCAGCCGTCACGCAGCGGCCGAGCCAGGTGCGGGTGCCGAGCGATCGCGGCAGCGGACGGCATAGGCATGTGCCCAAGGTAGCGGCGTGTCATCATCGGGAGGTGGAGTGGAGACGCAAGAGCCGGACGATGTTCGTCACGGGCGGGCGCGGGTTGCTCGGCCGACATCTTCAACGCAGTCCAGCAATGGAAAAGTGGGAACTGATTGCGCCGGGGTCGCGGGCGCTCGACATCCGCCAACGCGATCGGGTCATCGACGAGATCTCCGACTGGAAGCCAACGTGCATCGTCCACCTCGCCTATCGCAATGACGACCGCCGAGCGATCGTCGATGGCAGCCGCAACGTCGCCGAGGCCGCCGCTGCCTGCGGGGCTCGCCTGATCCATCTGTCGACCGACGTCGTCTTCGCTGGCCGAGCGCATCCGTACATCGAGTCAGATCCGACGTTCGCGATGACCGAGTATGGCCGGATGAAGGCTGAGGCCGAAGTCGCCGTCATGACGGCGTGCCCATCGGCGGTGATGATCCGAACGTCGCTGATGTACTCGACCGACACGCTCGCGCCGGTGCAGTTGGACGTGCAGCGGGCCATTCGGGGAGAGAACGCGATCTCGTTCTTCACCGACGAGTATCGATGCCCCACCCACGCAGCCGACGTCGCTGCCGCATGCGCCGCATTGGCCTCGATGCCCGATGTGAGCGGACCGTTGCACATCGTCGCGCCACAAGCCCTCAGCCGGTTCGAGTTCGCAACGGCGATCGCCGGTTGGCTGGGCTTGCACCCAGCCCTGCTCCGTACGTCCGCCCTGGCTGCCAGCGGCCTCGATCGTCCGGGCAGAGTGGTCCTGGACCCAACGAAGGCGCAGTCGCTCGGAATCCGCTGTAGAACGGTGGCCGACGCCCTCCGCTGACCGCAACAATCTGACCGCGACAATCTGACCGCGCTGTTCAGTTCGTGGGCGGCTCACGCACCACTCATCGTGACATCGTTGATCACCAGGCTGACGCCGACAGCCCGCATCGGCAACCAGTCGATATCGCCACCGATTTCGACGATGTCGTGCAGCATCCGCTGGATCGTGGACGCGATCGTGAACTCACGAACTGGACCGCCAAGTTGGCCATTGTTGATCAGCAGGCCTGAGGCGCCGGTCGAGAAGTCGCCGCTGATCGCGTTGACGCCGCTGTGCATACCCTGGACACTTTGGATCAAAACTCCGTCAGTGACATCAGCGACGAGTTCGGCTTGTGAACGGGTCCCCGGTTGGAGTTGCATCGCAAGACATCCGACTCCGGGAGTCCCCTTGAAGCCACCCCGAACGGCGTTGCCGGTGCTGGTGGTTCCTGCCCGGCGCGCACTGTAGGACGAGTGCACAAAACCTTGCAGGACCCCGTTGTCGATCAAGGCATTTCGCCGGGCCGCAAGTCCCTCACCGTCGATGTCGGTTGCGGTGTAGGCCTTTGGATTCGTGGGATCGTCGATCAGGGTGAACAGCGGCGACGCAACATTCTCGCCAACTCGGTTGGCGAACAAGCTGCGGCCCTTGGCCACGTTCTCGCCGTTCAAGGCGCTGCTGAGGATGCCGAGGAACTGGGCCGTCACATACGGATCGAAAACCACCGTGATCTTCTTCGACGATGGCTTGACAGCGCCGAGCAGTCGCGTCGCCCGGTCCGCGGCTTCTTTGGCGGCCTTGGCCAGATCGAATTCGTGCGGCGAGCGTCCGACCGCAAACCCGAACCCGGTCTGAGTCTCGTCGCCGTCGTCGGCCAACGTACTGACGCTGCAGTAGCAGCCGTTTTCGCGTCCGCTGACACGAATACCATTCGTCGATGCGACCGCTGCTTCGCCGGATCCGTCGCTGTAATTGGAGTCATCGACCCGAACCCTGGAGTCGGCGGCGCGGGTCAACCGCTCCAACTCTTTGGCGAGTTCGATCTTGGCGTCGGTGGAATATGCAGCGAGTTCGTCGCTCCAGAGTTGTTGGGGCACAACCGCAACGCCGTCGGATTCGGCCAGGCCAGCCCATTCGTCGGGGGTACCGAATTGAACGTTGTCACGAGCCTCTGCAAGCACGGAGGCCACGGCCTCGGCATCGAGTGTGCCGGCGTAGGCGAAGCCGGTCCGACCATCGCGGATGACCCGGATCCCGATGCCTTCGCTCTGCGCACTGACGAAGTGTTCGATCTCGCCTTCGTAGACCCGAATGTCGGTCTCCTGGCCACGCGCAACGTATGCCTCGATCTGTTCGCCGGTTGCCGCCTGCGCGATGACCCGGTCGGCAATCGCGACCAATTCCGCAGACGCAGCACTCATGTCGCAGTACCACCGATCGTCATCGTCTTGACCCGAAGCGTCGGCTGCCCATCGCCCACCGGCACGCCCTGACCATCCTTGCCGCAGGTTCCCGGATTCCCCATCGCGAAGTCGTCGCCCAACGCGTCGATGTCGCGCAGCACCTGTGGTCCGTTGCCGATCAGATTGCCCTCACGCAGCGGCTCGGTGATCTCGCCATTCTCAATCAGGTAGGCCTCGGTCATTCCGAACAC
>JANOQU010000275.1:0-4678 GCA_031422355.1 Actinomycetes bacterium | reverse complement strand
CATCTCTATTCGGCGCTCGCCCGCGGAATGCCAGCCCCGCCCGAGTCGGCGAACGACTTCCTTGGCATCCTTCGCCAGGTCTGGTGGCGCCTCGACGCAGCGCTTGATCTCGACATGCTGCGATGGAGCGCGATGCTGGGTGCGACCGAAGCACTGATGTCCGGAACGACGGCGATTATCGACCACCACGAGGGGCCGAACTCGATCGAGGGCAGTCTGCAGGTGATCGCCGATGCCTGCAACGAAGTGGGCGTGCGCGTGATGTGCGCATACGGCGTGACCGACCGCTGGCAGGATGACGGCAATCTGTGGTCGCACGCATCGACTCCGCCGCCCACCATGACCGACGCTGCCCGTCGGGGATTGGCTGAGTGCGAGCGCTTCATCGCCGGCGGCGGGCACGGCATGGTCGGCGTCCACGCTGCATTCACATGCAGCGACGAAACCCTGGAGGCGGCCGCTGGTACCGCAGCCGATCTCGGCGTCGGCGTGCACGTCCATGTCGCAGAAGGCGTAATCGACTCGCCCGCCGGGATTCGCCTGCAACCGTTCGCCGCTGACGATTGGTTGCTGGTCCATTGCGTTCATCTCGACCGTCCACTTCCCGGCCGACTGGCCCACAACCCACGCAGCAATATGAACAACGGCGTCGGCTATGCCCGCCCGGATCACCGGGACAACACCGTGATCCTCGGCACCGACGGCATTGGTGCCGACATGCTCGAAGAGTTCCGCCTTGCCTACGTCGCTCATCGCAACGATGACGTGACCGCGTCGCCCGACGCTGCATGGCAGTGGTTGGCGAACGGCTGGGCGTTGATGCCCGAAGCAGCATCGGACACGGTCACATGGAACTACGACCGAGTGGATTCGGCGTGGCATGTGGCGTTCACCCCGGGCATCCGGGCCCTGCAGGTACAACGAAGCAACGGCGACGTGTTGCTTCGCGACGGCCTGCCGACTCGTGTCGATCTCGCCGAGGTACGAGCCAAAGCTGCCGAGCAGGCCCAGCGACTGTTCAGCCGCCTGTAACTCGCCGCATCCGCCCCAACGACCGTCAGCCCTTCCCTACGTTCGTTCCCCACCGCGCGCCTGGCACGTTTCACGCCCTCGGTGCCGCAGTGTGCCAAGGGGTGACACAACGCAGTACCAAGGGCGTGTTTCGTGTCACGACCTGAGTTGGCGCGGCACGGCGCCCGAGCTGTTGGCGCGGCACGTCGCCCGATGCCGGGGGCGCCCCCTCGACCGCTACGACGGGATCGTGGACGACGTCGGAGCTGGCCCGACTTCTGTTTCTGCTGGCCCGACCGGGGCCGGCCAGACCGGTTCGTTCGCTCGGGCTGCGGCGATGGCGTGCCACACGAACTCGTCGTCGCTGCCGAGCGACCAGATCGAGATGCCCGCAAGGTCCTGACGTTGCGCCAGCCAGGCACGCTCGTGAACCGCCTTGGCATCGGCGTACCAGACTGTGCGGGTGACCGTGCACGCCGCCGGTGCGCCGACCTCATCGAAGCCAACGAGTTGTTCGTTGTACACGAACGTGCTCTCAGCCCGCTCGGAATCGTAGGTCGGCACGACTCCGACGCTCGCGGCGAGGGCAGCCGCAGACTTGGTCGATTGGTTCTGCCGCTTGGGTTCCTGATCGATCGGGCAGACGCCAAGGATCGACGTCGGCCAGTTGTAGCCGTACACCGGGACGCCGAGGATCAACTTCTCCGGCGGCACGATGTCCTTGATGTCGGTGACCAGGCCGCGGACCCAATCGATCGGAGCGATCGGGCCGGCTTCGGCGGTGTTGTAGTCGTAGGCCATGATCCGGATGAAGTCGACCACGGAACCCATCGCCTCGTAGTCGTACACCCAGTAGCCGCGGTCGCCACCGGTGCGCTCCGGGTCGTACATCGGCGGCACGCTGACTGTGAGTGTCCGCCCAGCCTGATGCAAGACATCTGCCAGTTCCTGCACGAAGAGCACCCAGTTCGGGCGGGTGGCCTCCCACGTTTCGCGCCCGTCGATGAAGGCAAACGTCTCGTAGTCGAGATCGATGCCGTCGAACCCGTTGGCGGCAGCGAATTCAGCAATGGTCCGCACGTGGACCGCACGGGTGCTCGGATCGGCGAGGATTGCGGCCATCGCCCCTTTGCCGGTGTCATCGATGATCGATGCCGTGAATGCAACCCCAGCGGCATCTGCTGCCTGACGGTACGTGACCGCGACAGCGGTATCGAAGCCGTCGTACGGGCCGATGACCTCGGCCGACGTTGCGTGGTACGCGAACATCGACAGGTCCCCGAACACTGCAGCGTTGGGGGTGAACGAGGCGAGCGCCGAGTCCGTCTGCCAAAACGGTGCCCAGGCATGCACCACGATTGGTGGACCCGAGCGTTTCCACGGGCCTGGCTTGGTCGCCGCATACCCGATCAGGCCGGCAGCAACCAGCACGGTCGTCGCGAGCAGCAACGTGACGATGATCCGGATGCGTCGGCGAGGACTATCACGGCGAGGACTATCACGGCGGTGACGAACACGGCGGTGGCTGCGCTCCGGCGCGACCGGCGTGTGATCCATTGCGAACAACGGTATCGGAGGCCGTCGCTCCCGGGTGGTCTCTCCGTCCGGCGCACCGACCAGTCTTGCGCCGACGGCGATTACACAGGAATGCCTTGACAGTTCGTCAACGACCCGGCCAGCATCGGTCCTATGAGCACCCCCGTCGCCCTGTACCTGCAAGATGCCCATACGATCTCTGAGGGCATCGAACTCGTTCGCTACGCCGAGGAACAGGGATTCGACGCGGTCTGGCAGGCCGATAGCCGCCTCGTGCGCGACGCGGTCGTTCCAATGGCGGCGTTCGGGGCGACCACCAGCAGGATCAAGATCGGATCGGGCGTGATCGACTGCTGGACTCGCAATCCGGCTCGTCTGGCGAGCACATTCAGCACCCTCGACGATCTCGCGCCAGGTCGGATGATTTGCGGTCTCGGCGCGTGGTGGGACCCGCTAGCGGCCAAGGTCGGCATCGATCGTCAGCGTCCGTTGAAGGTGATGCGCGAGATCGTCACCGTCGTGAGGGCCCTACTCAATAACGAGACGGTCACATTCGACGGCTACTACGTGCACCTCGACGGTGTGGAGTTGGACTATGTGCACCAGGAACGGCGACCCAAGGATGTGCCGATTTACATCGGCGCGACGGGGTTGCAGATGATGGAGTTGACGGGCGAGATTGCCGACGGCGCCGTACTGAACTATCTCGTGTCCCCGTCGTACAACGTCGGCGCGCTCGCGTCGCTGGCGGCCGGGGCGGCGAAATCGGGGCGCTCCATCGACGACATCGATCGACCCCAATTGGTGGTCTGTTCGGTTGACAACGACCGGGCCAAGGCGCTCGACAACGCTCGATTGCTGGTGACCCAATACCTCGGCCAACAACCCCACATCATGAAGGCGTCAGGTGTTCCGCAGGAGTTGCTCGACGAGATCGGCACCGTGCTGACCTGGCCGGCTACACACGATCAGGTCGTTGCTGCGAGCAAAATGGTGCCCGATGACATCGTTCAGATGATCACGGCCAGCGGTGAACCCGACGAGGTCAGGGCCAAAGTCGGCGAATATGTCGCGACCGGTTGTACGTGCCCCATTCTGTATCCTTTGGCCGACGATGTCCGATTGATGATCGACACGTTCGCAGGAGGCATCTGACTCCTGCCGTCCGACGGATCGAGGAGTTCATGTTCAGTTTCAGTTTTGGTCGCCGTATCACCGCGAGTCTCGTGGTGCTCGGAGCGCTCGGATTCGCTGCGTGCAAGAGCGATTCGGAGTCGATCGAGGCGCCCGTGGCTCAAACAGTCACGATCATCGGCACCGACTCGAATGAGAGCAAGCTTCTGTCCGACATCTATGCCAGAGCCCTCGAGAACGGCGGCTTCCGCGTGGCCCGACGCGCCGCCGTCGCTGATCTCGACGCGGCTTACGCAGCGTTGAAGAATGGCGCAGCGGATTTCTTCGTCACCCGCACCGGCGAACTGTTGACGTTCCTGGCCGACAACGAGCCGGCGGCCGCCAACACGTCCACGACCGAGGCCGCCACAACGACAACACTGATCGAGACCTCGACGACCGCGATCGAGTCGACGACCACCGAGGAGTCGACCACCACCGAGGACACCGCGACCGACGAGAGCGCGACCGAGGACACCGCGACCGACGAGACCGCCACCGATGAAGGTTCGTCGACGACCATTGCGATCGAAGAATCGACAACGACCACGATTTCCACAGCCGGTACGGCCTCCGCGATCAGCCTCAACCTGCAGGCCAATCAAATCGGAGAGATCCTCGCTGACACGCTGCAGATCGGGGCGGTCTCGAATGCCGAGGATAAGCCGGTCATTGCGTGCAAGACCGCAGTCACCACGGGCGTCAGCCTGCTCTCGGATCTCGCCAAGGTGTCCGACACGCTTCGTATCGCCGGGACCTCAGAGTTCGAGGTCGGCGATCCATTCGGTCTGGCGGGCTTCAAGGCCACCTACGGCGCCGAGTTCAAGGAGTTCGTTCCTGTTGCGGCTGACAAAATCGCTGATGCGTTCGCCCCTGAACCGGTCGTCGACGAGACGTCCACAACGACGACGGTCGTCGCAACCGATATCAGCACCGAGACCACGGTCGCCGAGCCCGT
>JANOQU010000274.1:0-2033 GCA_031422355.1 Actinomycetes bacterium | reverse complement strand
GTCTTGCCGACACCGGGCTCTCCTTCGAGCAGGAGTGGCTTGCCGAGTCGCATCGCGAGAAACAACGCCATCGCCAACCCGTCGTCGACGAGGTAGTCGACGGCGTCCATCCGCGACCGAAGGTCGCCGAGAGTCAAGGCGGACATCACCGCAACTCCAGCAAACGCTCGTAGTCGGCCCACGTGTCGACATCAATCGGGATTGCGCCCTCGACAATTGCCTCGGCGACGTCGTACCGGCCGGATTCGAGCAGCTTCCATACTGCTTTGTCTCCGTGAAGGTCGGCGAGGTCGGCGAACAGTGACCGGTCGAACCAGAACGGGTGACCGCGGCCGTCCTCGTACCGGCACACGGCAACTGCTGCCCCGGCAGCGGCCGCCGCAGCCCGTAGCGCGTCGACCGAGGTCGGGGCGATGCCGGGTTGATCGCCGAGCAAGATAACGAGAGCCTCCGACCGACGGTCGAGAGCGGTCAGTGACGCGACGATCGAGGACGAGCAGCCGGACCTATGGTGCGGGCTGTCAACGACGTCGCACCCCGACAAGTCGACTGTTGCGCGCACGTCGTCACTGGCACCGCCGAGGGCAACGACCAACTGGTCGAAACGGCACCGGCGGGCAGAGTCGAGGGTCGCGTCGAGCAGGGTTCGGCCGCGGTATTCGAGCAGTTGCTTGGGCCGACCCAGGCGTTGTGATCCGCCGGCCGCAAGCACCAGTCCCGTCGTGAAGGGTCGCACGATCAGACGCCGAGCTCCCCGGCGAACCGGGTTCGACAGCCGGGGTTGCAGAACCAGTAGTCGGCCCCGCCGTCGTGCAGATGTGCGGTGTCCTTGCCAATCGTGACCGTCATCCCGCACACCGGGTCGATCGCGGTGTCGGGTCGCTGTTGTTCCATGCGGGACTTGGGTGCCTGGAGACCGTCGACTCGGATCGCCCGGACGACATCGGCCAGGATCGACACGGCGATCTCTTCCGCCGTGCGCGCACCGATGTCGACGCCGACCGGGCTGTGCACCACTCGGCGCTCTTCGGGGTTCAGATCGAGCGACTCGATCACAGCCGACCCCCGGGTTCGACTTGCGACGAGACCGACGAATCGGACGCCCGCGTCGACGGCAGCACGGATCGCCTGTTCCTCACCGCGGCCATGGCTCGCGATCAGCACCGCCGTCGCTCCGTCAAAGGTTGGGGCGTTCTGGTCGACGAAGAATCCGAGTGGTGCACCGAACTGCACCAGCGCGTCGGCGATCGGCGTGCTACCGATCACGGCGATCCGGGCGGCGGGAAACTTGGGTTCGAGAAACACTTCGATCGCGCCTCCTGACAGGCACGGGTTCAGCACCGTCAAAGCACCCGGCGTCTCGGGGAACGTCTCGCTGCCGCTGGCAAGGATGCGGAGCAGGACCGAATCGCCGCGTTGCAGCGCGTCGAGGGCGGCCACGCGCACAGACTCTTCGGCACATTGGCCGCCGATGAAACCCTCGATCGTGCCGTCAGGCAGCACGATCGCAGCGTCGCCGGGGCGCGCCGAGGTGGGGCATTGCGCTCGCACCACCGTGGCCTGCACAAACCGCCGACGTTGAGCCACCAGTTCGCCGGCGCGGGCTGAGATCTGTTGTGCCGTGGTGAGCATCAGATCGGAGGCGTGTGGTTACCCTGCATCGTCTCCCACACTCGGCTCGGCGTCAACGGCATGTCGGCGTGGCGGACCCCGTAGGGCTTGAGTGCATCGACAACCGCATTGACGATGGCAGGCGGCGAGCCAACGGTCGCCGACTCGCCGATACCCTTCGCGCCAATGGGGTGGTGAGGCGATGGCGTGACGGTGTGGCCTGTCTCCCAGTCGGGCACCTCCATGGCCGTGGGTATGAGATAGTCCATCAGCGATCCAGCGAGGCAGTTGCCTGCTTCGTCGAAGGAGATCATCTGCATCAGGGCCATGCCCACGCCGTCGGTGAGACCGCCGTGGACCTGACCCTCGATGATCATCGGGTTGATCTGCGTGCCGCAGTCATCGACGGCGATGAATCGCCG
>JANOQU010000273.1:0-3047 GCA_031422355.1 Actinomycetes bacterium | reverse complement strand
TTCGATGATCCGGGCGAGTTCGGCCCCGTACTGCCTGGCTCGATCAGGCACGCCGGGTAGGTCGTCTTCGTCCTGTTGACCGAGATCGGCAGTGTATGCATACGGTAGAGCGCCCTTCTCGCGCATCCAGGCCACGGCCGCAGACGTGTCCAGTCCGCCGGAAAACGCAATTCCGACCCGCTCGCCGATGGGCAGTGAAGTGAGCACCTTTGACATAGGGGTCAGAGGGTATCCGCTGTCGCTCGGCCGATGTGGCCGGTATCGGTAGGCTCGCGCCTGTGAAACGCAGCAGCGTCGCCCATCTGCAGTGCTCCATTGCCCAGACCCTGGAAGTCGTTGGCGAATGGTGGACACTGCTCGTGCTGCGCAACATCTCCTTCGGCCAGCGGCGCTTCGAGGCAATCCAGGCAGACCTCGGTATTGCTCGCAACGTCTTGTCGGATCGCCTCAGCACCCTCGTTGATCATGACGTGCTCGCCCGCGTCAAGTATCAGGACAACCCCGAGCGGTTCGAATATCGGCTGACGGACAAGGGCAAGGATTTGATGCCGGTACTGATGTCACTGATGGCCTGGGGTGACAAGTGGGCGGCCCCTGACGGCAAGCCAATGCTCGTGACCCACAAGGATTGTGGCCACGAGACCACACCAACCGTCTCCTGTAGCCATTGCGGCGAACCGCTCGAGTGGGGCCATACGCAGATCGCCGCCGGCCCAGGCATTCGCAAGCGGCGTCAGCGCGCCGCGGACTCTGCAGTCGCCGGCACCCTCAACAACTGAAATCCCGTCACAGAGTCCGTGCGGGCCGTTCGTTGCGTCATGCAACGTACTGGTCTACTGTGGTTCGAATGAGCGACGAATGGAAGCAGACGGCATGCATTCTCTGCGAGTGCAACTGCGGGATCGAAGTGCGCGTCGGCGGCGATAACGGCCGACGATTCGAGCGAATCCGGGGCGACAAGGCGCACCCAGCGTCGCGTGGCTACACCTGCGAGAAGGCGCTTCGACTCGATCACTATCAGAACGGAACGAAACGGCTGACGTCTCCGATGCGTCGACTCCCCGACGGCACCTTCGAAGAGATCGACTGGGACACAGCGATTCGCGAGGTCGCGGAACGCTTCGCCGCCGTGCGTGACCAATACGGTGGCGACAAGATCCTCTATTACGGCGGCGGCGGACAGGGAAATCACCTTGGCGGTAGCTACAGCGGTGCCACATTGCGGGCACTCGGCTCGGTCTACCGTTCCAGCGCTCTTGCTCAGGAGAAGACCGGCGAATTCTTTGTCAACAGCCGGATGCTCGGAGCGATGGTTCGCGGTGACATCGAGCACACAGAAGTGGCGGTTTTCGTCGGCAAGAACCCATGGCAGTCGCACGGCATCCCACATGCCCGGACCGTCCTGAAGGAAATCGCCAACGATCCCGCCCGATCGATGGTGGTCCTGGATCCGCGACGGACCGAAACAGCGGACCTGGCCGATTTCCATCTTCAGGTCAAGCCGGGCACCGACGCGTTCTGTCTCTCGGCGATGATCGCAGTTCTGGTCCAAGAGCACCTGATCGATCGGGCATGGTTGGCCGACCATGCCGCTGGCCTGGACCGCGTCGAAGCGATGTTCGCAACGATCGACGTCGCCGACTACGCCGTGAGATGCGGCGTCGACGAGTCGTTGATCCGGTCGGCCACTCGACGAATCGCGGCTGCGAGCAGCGTTGCTTTCTTCGAAGACCTTGGCGTGCAGATGAACGTGCACTCCACCCTCAACAGTTGGCTGGAGAAGTTGGTCTGGGTGCTCACCGGGAACTTCGGAATCCCAGGCGGCCAGTACACACCGACCCCGCTCGTGGCCATCGCGCGCAGCGACAAGCCGGGCGCGGGCAAGGTCAGTCCGGTCGTTGGTGCCAGGATCATCAGCGGACTGCTGCCCTGCAATGTGATCCCCGACGAGATACTCACCGACCACCCGGCCCGGTACCGGGCGCTGCTGGTCGAAAGCGGGAACCCGATCCACTCTCTGGCCGACAGCCAGCGAATGAAGGCAGCGCTCGATGCCCTCGATCTCGTCGTCGTGATCGACGTCACGATGACCGAGACAGCCCGGTACGCGGACTACGTGTTGCCGGCTCCCTCGCAGTATGAAAAGTTCGAGGCGACCTTCTTCAACTTCGAGTTTCCCCACAACGTGTTCCACCTCCGGCGGCCAATCGTCGACGCACCGGAGGGTCCGCTCCCAGAACCCGAGATCCACGCCCGCCTTGTTGAAGCGCTGGGGGCATTGGATCCGTTGGAGCTCGCGCCGATTCGTGCCGCCGCCGAGCGTGGACGGGCCGAGTTCGCCGAAGCCTTCTTCTCGGCCACAGCAGCCAATCCGGCCCTTGGCGCGCTGGCTCCGCTCGTGCTCTACCGGACACTCGGGCCAACGTTGCCGGATGGCGCAGATTCGGCCGCAATCTTGTGGGGGGCCGCCCATCGCTGCGCCCTGGGATATGAGCAGGCTGTTCGTCGAGCCGGATTCGAAGGGGAGGGACTCGCGCTCGGCGAGGCGCTCTTCGACGCGATTCTCGACAGCCCTTCCGGCGTCACGTTTGCCGTCGACGAATGGTCCGACGTCACCGGGCGAATCGGCCATCCCGATGGTCTGATCCAACTGGTTGTCGACGAGCTGGTCGACGAGCTGAACGGACTCGGCGACGAGGAGGTCGGCGGGTTGTCAGAGGACCTCCCGCTCGTTCTCTCGGCCGGTGAACGGCGCTCGTTCACTGCCAACACGATCATCCGCGATGCCAGTTGGCGCAAGAGGGACGGCGCTGGCGCACTGCGGATCAACGCGGCCGACGCGGCAGCGTATGGTCTCAACGACGGGGGACAGGCCATGCTCTCCACCGCCCGCAACAGCGCAGTGGTGACCGTCGAGATCTCTGATGTCATGCAACCCGGGCATGTGTCGCTCCCCAACGGGATGGGTCTCGATGAGCCGTCGCGGGGCGCCCCCGGCGGCGGAAAAAAAGTGGGGGTGGGTGGTGCGCCCCAATAAATAAAAAAAA
>JANOQU010000272.1:0-12924 GCA_031422355.1 Actinomycetes bacterium | reverse complement strand
GAGTCGATTGAAGAAGGTCGCGAGGGCGCGATCCTGCAGAACCTCGTTCGAGGCGCCGTCCTTACCGTCTATAAGCAACGGATCACGCCCGATCAGGTTCGAGATGTCATTGCCGCGTTCGACGAGGAGGGCATCGTTGCTCATACGGGCGAGGAAGTCTCGTCCTCCGATTTGGTCGCGTTGCTCGAATCGGTGCCAGCACTCGCCGCCCCCGTGCAGGCCTTGACCGGTGGCAGTGAGTCACCCGCAGCGGTCGCTGCTGCGGTCGAGTTCGTCCTCGAGGGCTTGCATCTCTCCAAGCGGTTGAACAAAGACGCTGCCGGTAACCGGTCGACCTACCGCGCCCGCTGACCCGACTCGCTCTGTCCCCTCGGCCCCGCTCGTACGGCTGTGGAGGGTTTCCTGCTCGGGTTGGTGGTCACGAAACCCTCGACACTGTCAGTGTCGAGAAACTCTTTGCACTGTGAGTGCTGACTCCGTGACGCAGCGATTGAGGGTTTGCCCCGATGCGCTGGCAGAGGACGATGTGGTTCGTTGTTGGGATGGCTCGTCATCACATCAAGCAACTGGCCCGTCGAACCAACCCTCGGCCCTCGATGGCGAGATCGCGGTGGGCATCGATCGGCGCCGCGGTCGCAGTCACGATCGGCGGCGGTGGGTTACTGACGGCTTCGGCGGCCACTGGATCGGGATCGGTGCTGATCTCGATCGCGCCGTGCCGGTTGATGGACAGCCGAGCATCGACGACCGTTGGGCCGCGGAACACCCCGATCGCGTCCGGCGAGATCTACTCTCCAACGGTCCACGGGACCAACGGCGCCTGCACGATCCCGACGACGGCGACCGCTGTTGCTCTCAACGTCACCATCGTCAATCCAACGGCGTCCAGCTTTCTGACGGTCTTTCCACCTGACGTCGCCAAGCCGAATGCATCGAGCCTGAACTGGGTCGGTGGTCAGGCGGCGACTCCGAACTCGGTGGTCAGCCTGCTGTCGGCGAACGGCAAGTTGGGCATCTTCAACTTCTCCGGCACGGTTGACGTCATCGTCGACATCGTCGGCTATTACGAGCCATCAGGTTCAGGCGGTGGTGGAGTTGCGGGTCCTGCGGGTCCTGCGGGTCCTGCGGGTCCTGCGGGAGAGACCGGATTGCCCGGTGCGCCGGGAGCAGTCGGGCTGACGGGTCCGACCGGGCCGACGGGTCCGAACGGAAACGCTGGTCCTGTCGGGCCAATCGGGCCAATCGGGCCAATCGGGCCAATCGGGCCGACAGGTGGCACCGGCCCAGCGGGTGCAATCGGGCCAGCAGGTGCAACAGGCGCAGCCGGCCCAATCGGGCCGATCGGGCCGGCAGGTGCGACAGGTGCGACCGGTGCGACCGGTGCAATTGGACCCATGGGCGCGACGGGTGCGACCGGGCCAGCTGGAATGCCGGGTGCAACTGGTGCACCGGGTGCGACCGGCTCGACCGGACCAGCGGGTCCCGCTGGTCCGACCTCTGCTCGCTGCTCTGCGACCCAGACGTGGGAACGAACAGTGTGCAAGGCCGTTAATTTCAGCCTTCCGATGGGAGCGATCCAACCACTCGGGATCGCGTTTCAGTGTGGCAACATCTGGACGGCGAACTACGCCTCGTCCAACGTCAGCCGAGTCAATGCAACGACCGGCGTCGGCCAGAACTTCGCCGTGCCTGCGATGTCCGGCCCGGGTGCGATCGTCTTCGACGGAACAAGCATCTGGACCGCCAACTACCTGGCATCGTCAGTGACCAAGATCGATCCATCGACAGGGGCCGCCCAAACCTTCTCCCTCCCGATGACGTCGGTCGGCCCGTGGTGGATCACGTGGGACGGAACGAGCCTGTGGACTGCGAACGACACGTCCAACAGCGTCACCAAGATCAACCCGGCAACCGGGGCGGGTCAGAACTTCCCCCTTCCGACCGGGTCCCTGGGGCCGCGGGGAATCGTCTTCGACGGTCGAAATATCTGGACCGCGAACAATGGCTCGAACAACCTCAGCAGAATCGACCCGGCAACTGGTGCAGGGACAGTCGTCGCCCCATTGATGCCGCCCCTGTTGAACCCGAACTACCTCGTGTTCGATGGCAGCAATCTGTGGGTGTCAAACGCCGGCGCCAACCACGTCAGTCGGTTCAATCCAGACACGCTTCTGAACCAGACGTACTCGTTGGCCACGATGGGCAGTGCAACGGTCGGTCTGGTCTTCGATGGAACGTCGATTTGGGCGATCGGGGAGGCGGCGTCAAGTGGCAGCCGGTTCCACCTCTCTACGGGAGCGGTCACCAAGTTCACCGTTCCATCCGGAGCCGTGACCCAATCAGCGGTCGTGTTCGATGGAACCAACGTGTGGACTGCCAACGCCACGTCCAACAACATCACCCGCCTTGTGCCCTAGCGGACTGATGCCAAACCCCGAACGTTCAAGCAATCGTCAACTGGCGGATGCCTTGACAACACCGGGCGGCCGCTTGGCCATGTGAGTCTTGCTCGTCGAAAGATCTGAGGAGACCCACATGTCCATTTCACGCCGCCAATTTCTTGCCCGTACCGCAACAATCAGTGCTGGGGCGACTCTTGCAGGGCTGTTCGCCAGTTCTGGTCCGGCGGGGGCATTTCCGGCGAGCGGTTATGGTCCGCTCATCACCGATCCGGCCGGTCTGGTCGACCTTCCGGCCGGCTTCACCTACAAGGTGCTTGCGCTGCAGACCGCAATTGGATCGACGCCAGCGACCCAACTCGGCCTTCGGACCCCGCCCGAGAACCTGGGCCCCGTGCCCGGCGCGCCGGACGGGATGGGTAGCTTCTATGAGCCGGCCACGGGTCGCACGTACCTCGTGTGCAACCACGAACTGTCCACCGGTGCTGGCGTGCCGAGATCGTTCCGCGGGAACCCGGTGCCCACCTATGACTCCGGGATCGGAGCGAATGGCGGCTGCACAACGCTGGTTCTCGACTCGTCGATGAATGTCATCGATCACGTTCCTTCCATCGGCGGCACGATCCGAAACTGTGCCGGTGGCGTGACGCCGTGGGGTACCTGGTTGACCTGCGAGGAAAACACATCGGCGCCGAGTTCGAGCCTCGTCAAGCAACACGGTTACTTGTTCGAGGTCGATCCGAAGACCGGCCTCACCAACGCCGTGGCGTACAACGCAATGGGCCGTGCCAGCCACGAGGCCGTTGCGATCGACCCCCTCACCAGCAACGCCTACATCACCGAGGACACGACCGGTTCTGTGCTCTACAAGTTCGTACCGACCGATACGAGTCAGCAATTCGGCTCGCTCGGCAACGGTGGAACGCTGTTCGGCATGAAGGTGCCCGGCATCAACAACTTCGCCGAACTGAACACGATCGGCCAGGTGATCTCTGGTGTCACCTGGGTCCAAGCGCCAGCCGCTGACGTGCCAGGCCTCAAGGACACCTTCGGAGTTTCGACCTCCGTGACCCGAGGCACCAAGTTGGAGGGCTGCTGGTGGATCGACGGCGCTCTCTGGTTTGCTCAGTCCTACAGCGGCGCGATCGCGGCCACGCCCGGCCCGGCCGCTCCCGCAAACGACGGCGGCGTCTTCAAGTACGACCCGGTAGCTGGCACCTTGACCACGATCACCCGGATCGCGGTCGGCGGCCAGACCGTTTCCTTGACCGACGGGGTGATCACGCAGAACCACGTAATTCTCAATCCGGACAACATCGCGGCCACCCCCTACGGCGGCGCGATCTGGTCCCAGGACGGCGGCGGCAGCCAGTATCTGGTCTGCCTGTCACCGAACGGAACGTTCTTTCCCGTTGCCAAGAACCCTGCCAATGGCGAATGGGCCGGTGCGCACTTTTCGCTTGATGGCCAATGGCTGTTCGCCAATCAGCAGGGCCGCGGCCTGACAGTGGCGATCACGGGGCCATGGGTTCCCACGGCGCCCCCAGTCGTTCCGGAGGTTCCAATGAGCGTCCTACTGCCGTTGACGGGAGCTGCGACCATCGCTGGAATCGTTGCCTGGCGCGGCCGCCGGATGACAGAGTTCGCGAGCGGAACCTCGCCCGCCTGACCGTCGATCAGTCGTTGACGTCGATCAGTCGTTGACGCCGAAGAACAGTCGACCGCTGTCTTTGGTGTCTCGGTCGCGAGTGATCAGCCCGCGCTCGTCTCCGGTGATGTCGAACGTCGGTGTGACGGTCACCGATGTCAGCGGCAGCCCGGTGGCTGCTTCGTCGGCCTGCTGAAGTAGCCGCTCGATTGCCAACTCGCGGTCTGCGTCGGTGCCGCTTGGCAGAACGAACGTGACCGTCATTGGTTTGCCGCTCAGTTCGATCTGTTCTGCGGCACGATGCAGCAGACCAAGCGTGTCGGCCTCGTGGCGCACCATGAGCCCCAACACGTCGAACGAACCAGCCAGATCGGCTACCTCGCGGTCTGCACGTCCGGGAATGCTGGCCGTTCCGTCGCGAAGGCCCTGCAGCCACAAACGGAAACGAATCTGATCGAGACGCTTCGCATTATGTTCGGCCGGGATCGTCTGGTCGATCGGACGCACGATCTCGAGTCCGAATGCCGTGATCACCGGCGGCCCGCCGCGAAGGATGCGCCAGGCGTCGCGCCACGCAGTCACCAGCGTGTCCAAGACCTCGCTATGTTTGCGCGGGTCGTTTGGATGCAGCCGATTCGCAACCGACAACGGATGGTCGATTGGAATCCACCCGCCGACATCGTCGCCGAATACTTCGGCGCAGGATTGCACCCATCTCGGCCACCAATGTCCGGCCCACTTCGCGTCGGCGAATCCGCCTTCGTTGTCGAACCATTTCGGAACGTCTCGTTCGAGAAGCGCGAAATGCAGTTCGACGTCTGACGACCGCGCCGTTTGAGTAAGCGCTGTATAGAACTCGGCGGCGTCACCGTCGACAACCCCGGCCGACGGCTGCATCCACGACCAATCGACCCCGACTCGAATCGACCGTGCGCCCAATTCTGCAAGCAGGACGATGTCTTCGTGGGCGCGGAGTCGATCGAGGTGTGACGCAGGGATCACCACCCCGCGAGCGAGTGTCACGTGGCGGCGCCTACAGCCCGAACGGAGCGCGGGTCCAGAGTTCGCTGGCGTCGCGCTGATCGGTGTCGATCAGGACGCCGCTGAGGTTGAAAACTTCGATCTCGCCAGGAAAACCGCGCAACTCACGGCTGCCGCTCGGAGAGGCATGAATGCCCTGGGGGAGCCGCTCGAGCTGCATCGCCGGCATCAGGACTTCGTTCGCTGCCGCGGCATCACACAGACGCGAGGCCATGTTGACGGCCGATCCAATGTAATCGTCGCCTTCGAACAACAGGGCGTGACCGGTGGCGATGCCGACCCGCAGCGTGAGCGGGCTGCACACCTGCGAGGCCTTGGCATCGAGCTCGATCGCGAATGCGATGCAATCCATCTGATTGATCGCAACGATCATGCAGCCGTCGCCCAACCACTTTGCGATCCTCACGCCGCGCTCGCTGGCGACATCGCGAGCGATGCCCCGGAACGCACTGAGGAGCCGACCGGCAGCGTCGTCGCCGAAGGCTGCGGTGTAGTTGGTGAACCCGGAGAGGTCCACGAAGGCAAAGGTTCGGGGCACGCGCATGACTTCTGCAGCCTACCCCTTGACCAGTAGCCTCGGGTGATGGCAGCACGCTTCACCTACTCGCGTTGGGATGGTACGCAGAAGGGTTTCGAGCTGGATGCCGAAACAGTGTTCGACGGACTCACCGATGATTTGCTCTATCACGGAGACGTCAACAGTGCGTTGCGGCGGATGATGCAGGACGGCTTTCAAGATCGCAACGGCGAGCGGCTGCAGGGACTGCGCGAGATCATGGATCGACTGCGCCGAGAGCGCCAGGAGCGCCTCGACAACAGTGATCTCGGGGGTGTTTACAGCGAGATCGCGGAGGCCTTGAACGACATCATCGACGAGGAACGTCACGCGATCGAGAACGCTCAGCGAGACGCGCAAGCAAGCGGAGACGAACGTCGTGCCGAAACCGCTCGCCAGGCAGCCGAGGACCGAAATTTCCAGCTCGACATGATGCCAGAAGACCTGGCTGGCAAAGTACGCGAACTCCAGTCGTACGACTTCGAATCATCCGAAGCGCAGAAGCGATTCGAAGAGCTGATGGACAAGCTTCGCCAGCAGCTGATGCAGCAGGCGGTCGACCAGATGAGCGGCGCGATGCAGAACATGACTCCCGAGGACATCGCTCGGATGAAGGACATGTTGGCCAGCCTCAACGAGATGCTCGACAAACACCAGCGCGGCGAAGACCCCGGCTTCGAGCAATTCATGGAGAAGTTCGGTGACTTCTTCCCGGAGAACCCCGAGACTCTCGAGGAGTTGCTCGAGATCATGGCCAAACGGATGGCCGCGATGCAGGCGATGATGAACTCGATGACCCCCGAGCAACGGGCCCAGATGCAACAGCTCAGCGATCAGCTGATGGACGACATGGATCTGCGATGGCAGATGGATCAACTCGGACAAAATCTACGGAGCATGTTCCCGCAGATGAGCTGGGACCGCAGCTACGACTTCGAGGGCCAGGATCCAATGGGTTTCGGCCAGGCGATGCAGACGATGCAAGAGCTGGGCGAATTGGATCAGCTCGAGAATCTGCTTCGAAATGCAACCAGCCCTGGTGCGCTGGCGGAGGCCGATATGGATCGCGTTCGCGACCTGATGGGCGATGATGCGGCGCGCTCACTTGAACGACTCGCCGAACTCGCCAAGATGCTGGAGCAAGCTGGCCTGATTCAGAACAAGGAGGGCCGACTCGAACTCACGCCGAAGGGCATGCGCAAGATCGGGTCGAACGCGCTCCGAGAACTGTTCAGCAAGTTGACCAAGGACAAGATGGGTCAGCATCAGATGGACCCTCACGGACAGGGCCACGAGCGGACCTACGAGACCAAGCAGTACGAGTACGGCGATCCGTTCAACCTGGATCTTCAGCGCACAATACGCAACGCGCTGCGTCGCAACGCTGGTGCGGACGGGCGTCAGGGCACGCCCGTGCACCTGTCACCAGACGATTTCGAGATCGAGCGAACCGAGCACGTCACGAAGTCGGCAACGGTGTTGCTGCTCGACTTGTCGATGAGCATGCCGATGAGGGACAACTTCCTGCCGGCCAAGAAGGTTGCGATGGCGCTGCATTCGTTGATCACGTCGCAGTTTCCTCGCGACTACATGGGCCTGGTCGGCTTCGGAGAGGTTGCGAGAGTGCTGACCGCTGAACAGCTGCCCGAGGTCAGCTGGGACTTTGCCTACGGCACCAACATGCAGCACGCGTTCATGCTCAGCCGACAACTGCTGGCCCGTCAGACCGGTACCAAACAGATCATCATGATCACCGACGGTGAGCCCACTGCTCATATCCGGCCCAACGGAGAGCCGTACTTCAACTACCCGCCGACGCAAGAGACCGTTGAAGCCACCTTGCGCGAGGTCGTTCGCTGTACCAAGGACAACATCCGGATCAACACCTTCATGCTCGATGCAGACCGTTCGTTGAAGAGCTTCATCGAAAAGCTGACGTCGATCAATCGTGGCCGGGCTTTCTTCACCACGCCCGAAACGCTTGGTGACTACGTCCTCGTCGACTTCATCGAGAACAAGAAGCGGATGGCTCGCGGCGGCCGCCAAGCCGGCTGATTCGAGTCCGTCGCCCTGCATCGGCGGCGAGTTCACCAAGGTCGTCACGCAGGGCGCGAAAGTGCTGGACGGAGCGCGACCTCTTCGCGCTCATCGCGCGAGAAATCTGACAAATCTGAGATCCGCCCTTGCAAAGGTGGGATGTGATAGGGGACAATGACATCATTGTAATTACAAGGGTGCGATCAGAGTTGTCGACCCAGGCAACTTCAGCATCCCGGCCTACAAAGGCAGGAGGCCACACAATGACCCAATCGATGAACTACACGAACTCCCAAGATGACGATCGCGGCTGGCAGGATCAGGCGAACTGTCTCGGCGTCGACCCCGACCTGTTCTTCCCGGAGCGTGGTGCCAGCACCCGTGAAGCCAAGGAAGTCTGTCGTGGCTGCGTCGTCCGTCTGGATTGCCTTGAATTCGCGCTGGTCAACGGCGAGAAGTTCGGCATCTGGGGTGGACTGAGCGAGCGAGAGCGTCGCCGTTTGCGTCGTCAGCGGGCCCAGTCGGGTCGCCGCACCGCGACTGCGTAACTTCCGCTGGGCCGCCGCCGCATTGATCCGAGGCAGTCGCCGGCAACGAAGACCAGACAGAAAACCGTTCTGAGCGCCTACCGCTCCGATCTGACCCACTGGTAAGGTAAAAACCATGTTCCCAGCATTTCTCGATTCTCCTCAGGAGATCATCATTCTCGTCGTGCTCGTGCTCGTGCTCTTCGGCGGATCACAGATCCCCAAGCTGGCAAAGAACCTCGGTAAGGCTCAGACAGAGTTCAAGAAGGGACTCGATCAGGGCCAGAAGGAAGCGTCGGCAGCACCGGTGGAGACTGTCGAAGAGAAACTCGCCCGTCTTGATGCGCTGGACAAGGCCAACGACAACCCGTCCTAGACCCACCGGTTTATGATCAAGCCGAGAGGTTCATGACCGCAAGACGGCTGTCCTGCCGACGTGAATCAGGCTGCGATGACGGTTAAACCGCGCCGGCGCTTGAGGATGCGGCGACGCTCACGCTCGCTGCATCCGCCCCACACCCCGTGTTCGATCCGGTTGTGTAGTGCGTACTCGAGACATGTCTCGACAACGGGGCACGTTGCGCAGATCTTTCGAGCGCGGTCGACGCCGACGCCATCGCTCGGGAAGAAAGCCGCCGGAGGATAGTTGCGGCAGTTGCCGCGAGCCATCCAGACGGTTGCTGCGTCCTCGGAGGTGGGGTCGTGGTGATCCTGGTGATCCTGTGAAGTCTGATCGTGCATCAACGAGCCTTTCGCTTTGTCCACATTTCGCGTGGTCCACCCGCACGAGCCCAATGGGCGCCGGTTTCGATGACCACCGAGGGCGTCTCTTCTGAGACGTACTACGTAGCCAATTGGTTCCCGGTTTCATTGAAGTCAAACACACATGCCCTTTCCTGCCAACCGTTCCAACTGACAATCAGCCTTTCGGCCGATACACTCGCTCGCCTCGTCTGCCAGGAGTTTTGCCATGACCGACATCAACGTTCAGCCTCGGGCCCACGCCAAGATCGTCTACCTCGGACCGGTGTCACCCCACTGGGAGGTCTATGGCGCCTACGGCGACCGGGCCGTGATCGACGAATTCAGGGCCAGAGTGCTGGCCCGGCTGGTCTTGCTGCCGCGAGACGATCCCCAGTTCCGTCGCAATCGTGAGCGGATCATTCGTGACGCCGAACGCGAGGCCATTTCCCTCGAATGGGATCTCGGCCTGCTCGACGACGACGACTGATCGCAGGCAAGCAACCTGATCGCAGGCAAACAATCGGTGAACGGCTCTCGCCGCTGACTGGCCGAAAGGTACTGTGGCGGCCGTGCGAGACGAACGACACCTCAACCGCGAACTGAGCTGGCTGGCGTTCAATCGGCGGGTTTTATCCCTCGCTGGCGAGACCGGAATTCCACTTCTGGAGCGCGTCAAGTTCGCTGCGATCTTCTCGTCGAACTTGGACGAGTTCTTCCAGGTCCGAGTTGCGGCGCTGCATGATCAGGTTGCAGCCAATATCACCGCGCCAGGCCCCGACGGCCGGACACCGGCGGAACAGTTGGCCGAGATCGGCGAGGTGGTCCGTGAGTTGATTGCCGCCCAGGAGGACATTCTCGCCAACGACCTACTCCCGATGTTGCAGCAGGAAGGCATTCAAATTGTCTCCTGGGACGAACTGTCGGCGAGTGAACGCAGCGCAACGGTCGAACTCTTCAGCCAGCGGATCTTTCCAGTGCTCACGCCCCTGGCGGTCGATCCCGCTCATCCGTTTCCGTATATCTCCAACCTTGCGCTCAGCCTGGCTGCGACGGTTCGCGATCCCGAGACTGGGGAACGTCGATTCGCACGCTTGAAGGTTCCATCGATTCTGCCCCGTCTGGTCGCGCTCGATGGGGGCCAGCGTTTCGTGCCCCTGGAGCAGGTGATTGTTGCTCACCTTCACACGTTGTTCATCGGCATGGAGATCGAGGAGGTGGCTACATTCCGGATCACGCGTAACGCAGATCTCTCGGTCGAAGACGAAGACGCCGACGATTTGCTGGCGGCAGTCGAACTAGAACTTCGCCGCCGTCGTTTCGGCGAAGCCGTCCGACTCGAGGTCGAGTCGTCGATTAGTCCCGAGATGCTCGAATTGCTCTTGCGTGAACTGGATTTGGAACCCGATGCCGTCACGTTCCACCGGATGCTCATCGATTTGACCTGCCTCTTTGCGATCCATGCGCTCGACCGTCCGAAGCTGAAGGACACGCCCTGGTTGCCGGTTACCGCTGGTCGGATTGCGACCGCGGAGGCAGCGGATCGCAGCCTGTTCTCGGTGGTCCGAGAGCGGGCTTTGCTCGTGCACCACCCCTATGAATCCTTCGCCAGTTCGGTTGAGGCGTTTCTGGCTGAGGCGGCCGACGACCCGAGAGTGCAGACGATCAAGATGACGTTGTATCGCACGTCCGGCGATAGCCCGATTGCCCGAAGCCTGATGCGGGCAGCCGAGCGTGGCGTCCAAGTCGCGGTGCTCGTCGAGTTGAAGGCCAGATTCGACGAAGCCACCAACGTCACATGGGCAAAGACGCTGGAGCGTGCGGGAGTGCACGTCGTGTACGGCGTGGTAGGGCTCAAGACTCACGCCAAATGCGTGCTGGTCGTTCGAAATGACGCCGATGGCTTGCGCCGCTACGTGCATCTCGGGACTGGAAACTACAACTCCAAGACCGCTCGGCTTTACGAGGATCTCGGCTACATAACGTGCGACCCTGCAATCGGCGAGGACGCGACGCAACTCTTCAATCACCTCACTGGATACAGCCGCGGCACCGACTACAAGGCATTGGTCGTCGCCCCGCACTCATTGCGATCGCGCCTGCTGGAATTGATCGCAAATGAGGCGGCCCACGGTAGCGACGGTGCAATCACGATCAAGACCAACTCGATCGGCGATCCAGAGATCGTCGAGGCGCTGTACGCAGCCAGCGCAGCCGGGGTGCAGATCAATTTGCTGGTGCGCGGTATCTGCTGCTTGCGCGCCGGCGTGCCGGGTCTGTCGGACAACATCAGAGTCCGAAGCGTGCTCGGCCGCTACCTCGAGCACTCGCGGATCTATCGCTTCGGCCATGGCTCGCCAGCACGCAAGGGCGCAGAATCGCGACCGCTATTCCTGATTGGTTCAGCGGACCTGATGCCGCGGAACCTCGACCGCCGGGTCGAGACTTTGGTGCCCGTCACGCACCCCAAGCATCAACCGTGGCTCGATCAGGTCATTGCATTTCAACTCGCAGATGACATCGTCGCGTTCGATCTGCAGCCGGACGACACGTGGCGTCGCGTCGGTCCGATCGACGCTTTCGAGCCGCACAGCCAGGAGCGAATGTTCCACTGGGTCAGCGCCAAACAGAAGCGAGCACGGACGCCCAAAGCCGCCGACCTGGTGTGACGCGGGCACCGTTTGCTCACTGTTCACTCTGTGTCCATCTGAATTCCGGTTCCGAGCAACCTTGGTTGCTTACCGTTGCCCTCGTCCAATGACGAATACGAGGGAGTGTTTACGTGAACACATCAAAACGGCGTCTGGTTCTTGCCAGTGTCATCAGCTTGTCGCTTCTCACCGCAGCCTGCGGTAGCGACGAGGAAGCAGTAACAACCACCACCGCAGCAGCCGAAGGGTCCGCGACGACCGAAGCAGCAACGGAAGAGACCGAAGCCGCGACCGAAGAGACCGAAGCAGCAACGGAAGAGACCGAAGCAGCAACGGAAGAGACCGAAGCAGCAACGGAAGAGACCGAAGCCGCTGGGGAGCCGGCAGAGATCGCCGAAGGCGAAGTGTTCGTTTCCGGGTCGTCAACAGTCGAGCCGATCTCGGTGCTCGTTGCCGAACTGGCTGGCGAGTTGTCCGATGGTGGCCTGGCCGTTTCGGTCGAGGGCCCAGGCACTGGCGATGGATTCGCCAAGTTCTGCGAGGGCGAGGCCGATATCGCCGACGCCTCGCGTCCGATCAAGGACGAAGAAGCTGCTCTCTGTGCCGAGGCGGGCATCGAGTTCGTGGAGCTCGCCGTTGCTATCGACGGCCTGACCGTCGCCACCAGCCCGGCCAACTCCGCTGTGGAGTGCCTGGATGTCCCTGCGCTGTATGCGCTGCTCGGGCCGGAATCCGAAGGATTCTCGAACTGGAGCGATGCGATTCCGTTGGCGACCGAGTTGGGCTCGACCACACTTGGCCTGCCTGACGCACCACTCGACATCACCGGCCCCGGCGTCGAAAGCGGTACCTACGACTCGCTGGTCGAGTTCGTCGCCAAGAGCATCGCAGAGGATCGTGGTGTCGAGGACAAGTTCCGCAGCGACTACACGCAGAGCGCGAACGACAACCTGATCATCGAAGGCATCGAGGCTTCTGACTCGTCGCTCGGCTGGGTCGGGTATGCGTTCTACGAGGTCGAGCAAGAGCGCCTGAGCGCGATCTCAATCGACACAGGAGATGGCTGCGTCGCCCCGACCAATGAAACCATCGCAGATGGTTCGTACGGTTTCAGCCGCACCCTGTACATCTACGTCAGCAAGAACGCAATGGCCGACAACCCGGCAGTGAAGAGTTTCGTCGACATCTACCTGTCCGATGAGGGTCTGGCCCAAGTCGCCGAAGCCGGCTACGTCGCGCTCAATGACGACGCGTTGGCCGACAATGACTTTCTGGACTTCAGTGTTCAGAGCTTCGACAAAAGCGCTCTCGCGCGCGACCTGGT